>CAJXJZ010000013.1 GCA_913055745.1 uncultured bacterium
ATAATGGAACGCGAAAACGATGGTACACTACGCCCTCCCTTAGATACACAAGGGGCGATGAACAATCTATTAAACCTTGAACCCAGACTTAAAGATATTGTAGATATTGACCTCGTTTATATTGCGAATATGGACAGTACCAATATGACACCAGCAGAATGGGACAATATAATTGATGTGATAGAGAAAAATTACAATAGATATGACGGTTTTATAATAATTCATGGTACAGATACCATGGCTTACACTGCTTCTGCGTTATCCATATCTATACAGAATCCTGGGAAACCCATTATACTCACTGGTTCACAGATTCCTGCTTACCTCTTTTATTCTGATGCAAGAGATAATCTAATAAACGCTGTAAGGGTTGCTACAATGGATATAAGTGGTGTTTACATAGTTTTCGGAGAGAAAATTATCTTAGGATCAAGGGCAACAAAATCTTCAGAATCAAAACTGGATGCCTTTTCCACTGTAAATGGCCTTGACGTGGGTGAGATAAAGGTGGATATTGAACTTAGAAAGGATGTCCCAAAAAGGCATGATGGAGAGATCATTGTAAAAAAAGGTTTTGAGCAAGATGTATTTGTGGTCTCTCTCATCCCAGGTCAGGATGTCTCAGACCTTGAATTTTTGCTTGATAATGAGAGGATAAAAGGTATTATTATAAAGGCTTTTGGTACAGGCAATATACCGTATAACTTTGAAAATTTCTTCAAAAAGGCACGGGTAAAAAAAGTGCCTGTGATAATAACTTCCCAGTGTCTAAACGGGATTACAAGAATGTATGCATACGATGTTGGAAAGAGGGCACTTGAACTTGGTGCAATTGAAGGGCATGACCAGAGCATTGAAATGCTTGTTGTAAAACTTATGTGGGCATTAAAGCATTATCCCTATGAGGAGATTAAACATATAATCAACAAAAATTTCACAGGAGAGTTGAATTTATAGAACGTTGACCTTAAAAGATTAAAAGTGGGTTATAATTGATTAAACACCTTTATACATATAAAATTTTATAGATGCAAAAGGGAATAAAGCGTAAGGATCTATTGGGATTAAAAGAACTTGAGCGAGGGGAGATAGAGATTATCCTTGAAACGGCCTTTTCTATGAAGGAAGTGCTTAAAAGGCCCATAAAGAAAATACCTACTTTGAGGGGGAAAACAGTATGTTTTATGTTTTTTGAGCCTTCAACAAGAACAAGGAGTTCTTTTGAACTTGCAGCAAAAAGGCTGTCTGCTGATACTATAAATATTTCAGGAGTGGGTAGTGCCCTTCAAAAGGGAGAGAGCGTGCTTGACACCATGCTAAATATTAATGCTATGGGCATAGATGCTTTTGTTATAAGGCATGCGTCTTCAGGGCTTCCTTATTTTTTGGCAAGGCATACAGATACTGCTGTGATTAATGCTGGAGATGGAATGCATGAACATCCCACTCAGGCACTATTGGATATGATGACAATGAAGGAAAGATTTGGAAAACTTGAGGGTTTGCGGGTGCTTATTGCAGGGGATATAAGACACTCCCGAGTGGCTCGTTCTAATATTTATGGTCTTTTGAAGATGAGTGCAGAGGTTAGGCTATTTGGTCCACCTCCACTTGTACCTAAGGAGTTTGAACAATTCGGAGCAGAGGTTTTATATGATAAAAAGAAGGCACTCCGTAATGTTGATGTTATTATGGGACTTCGGATACAAAGAGAGAGACTTTTGGAGAGTTTCTTTCCAAGTATAAGGGAATACAGGAAGTTTTTTGCCATCACTCCTCAGGATATAGAAAATCTTTCTAAGGATGTTTTGATAATGCATCCAGGGCCTGTTAATTGGGGAGTGGAAATGGATTATGATATAATAAAACATAAAAACAATGTAATTTTAGAACAGGTGACCAATGGCGTGGCAATAAGGATGTCTGTACTTTATCACTTTATAAGTGGGGAAAAATTGGATGAAGAGCATCTTAATTAAAAACGCAAAAATTTTAGATTTTGATAAGAAGAAAGAAGTAATACAAGATGTTCTCATAGAAGGGGATAAGATTAAAGATGTTTCGCAAGGTATTACTATTACTGATGCAAAGGTGATTGATATCAAAGGCCTATACCTTTTTCCAGGTTTTATAGACGCACACGCACATTTCAGAGAACCTGGTGAGGAATATAAGGAGGACATTGCATCTGGAGCACGCGCTGCACTTCATGGGGGCGTGACTACTGTCTTTGCTATGCCCAATACAAAACCGCCATTGGATTCGCGTGCAATGATAGAATTTGTTAAGGAAAGGTCTTTAAAGGCAAATTATGCAGATGTTTTGCCTGTTGGAGCGATTACCAAAAAAAGGGAAGGAAAAGAAATCGCTGAAATGGGTGATATGAGAGAGGGGGGTGCTATTGCCTTTTCTGATGATGGCACATGGGTTCAAAACTCAAGCGTGATGAGGAGGGCACTTGAATACTCTATTGCATTCCGTACTGTTGTAATATCCCATGCCGAAGATACAACCTTTTCGCATGGGGTGGTACATGAATCTTTTATTTCTTATGATAGAGGAGTGGAAGGATACCCTTCCCAAAAAGAGGAAATTGCTGTTTTCAGGGATGTAAAACTTGCAGAACTTACAGGTGGAAGGCTGCACATAGCACATCTTTCGTCTAAGGGGTCTTATGAAATAATTAAAATGGCAAAAAAGAGGGGAATAAACGTTTCAAGTGAGGTTACACCGCATCACCTTTTGCTTGCACAGGAGGAGATTGATCTTTTTAATCCCTTATATAAGGTCAATCCACCTATTAGAACAAAAGAACATAGAGATGCGCTTTTGGAGGGTCTTAGGGATGGCACAATTGATATTATTGCCACAGACCATGCACCACACAATTGGTATGAAAAAGAGACAGATGTTAATAGCGCTCCGTTTGGCATGATTTCCCTTGATTTTTACTTCAGTCTTTTATATTCTGAATTGGTTAGAAAAGGTAAACTCTCTCTTTTTGACCTTGTTTCTGCTACAACATATAAACCTGCAGAGATTTTTGGTCTTTCAGATAGAGGGGTTATAAAAAAAGGGTATATTGCAGATCTTGTTGTATTTGATCCTCAAAGAGAATATGTTTTAACAGAGGATTTTATTCGCTCAAAATCTAAAAACACACCTTTTTTAGGTCAAAGGATTAGAGGCTGTGTTGTTTATGTTATAAAAAGGGGAAAATTATTTAAGATAGAGGAGATTTGATATGGATATAGAAAAAATAGGTGAAGAACTCAATAGAGTAAGAGAAAGTGATGGGCTTGAGGTTGTGTCAGGTAGGGGGCATCTCAATCTTTTGAGGTTTTCTAATTCAACCTTTCATCAGAGTGTTGATACGGATTTAAATGCCGTTTACATGAGGTCCAGATATGGGAAAAAACAAGGGACAGCAACAACACTAAATTTAAATAGAGATGCCCTTATTCATGCCTTAAGACAGAGTGAAAGCATCGCAAAGATAACGCCAGAGGACCCTTACTTACCACCTCTCATGGAAAGCGATAAGAGGGAGTATAATGCCATAGATGCTAAACTTGAAGAACTTGATGGGAAGAAGAAGGCGGAGATTTTGAGTGATATATTTCGTTCATTTGAAAACTACAGTTTTTATGGCTCATTTTCAACCTATGAACTTTACTCAACATTGTTTCATTCAACAGGATTTGTTTTAAACTCTGCATTCGGCGATGCACAATTGAACCTATTGGTAATTGATGATAAAACAGAGAACTCTGTATGGATACAGAAGAGTTTTAAGGACCCTTCATCCATCAATATAGATGAGATTAAGGATACTATTAGCAAGAAACTCTCTTTTCCTTCACCAATAACATTGCCAAAAGGCACATACACAGTGATATTGGAGCCTGTTGCACTTTTTGACCTACTTAACTATTTTCAATATGTTGCCTTTTCAGGACAAGCGCATTTAGATGGCTACTCACCGCTTAAGGGAAGAGTTGGTGAGAAGGTTTTTTCCTCATCCCTTACACTTATTGATGACCCTCTTGATGAGAGCCTTTTACCTGTAAAATTTGATGCAGAGGGTGTTCCAAAGAAGAAAACCGTATTTATTGAAAATGGGGTGTTCAAATCTATTGCCTATGATAGGAAAACAGCCCTCAGGGCAAACACAACATCCACAGGCCATTCAGCTTCACCCTTTGGGCATATAGTAGTTACGCATCTTAAGATGGAGGAAGGGGAGAAGTCACTTGGTGAACTCATTGAAGGGACAGAAAAAGGTATACTTATTACGCGGTTTCATTATATTAATATTGTGGATATGCAAAAATTGGTATTTACAGGAATGACCCGTGATGGAACATTTCTAATAGAAAATGGAAAATTGACAAAAACATTGACTAATATGAGGTTTAATGTATCACTCTTTGATGCGTTTTCTGAAGAGAATTTGATTGTAGGGCGAGGCACCTCTGATGTTGGTATGGCTGAAACATATGAGGGTAGAATACCTTTGAGGTACAGAATACCTCCAGTAAAAATAAAGAACTTTAATTTTATTCAGAGCGGAAAATGAGCATCCTTTTACATTTTATTATTGCCTATTCTATGTTCTTTTCTTCATTTTCAGGTAATATAAATGACCTTCATGGCGTGCAAGATACATCCTTTGCCTTTAAATACGCTATTTTGGGAGGTTATACCGCTTTTAATATACCATTTGCAAGGTTTTCTTTAACCCATAAGGACTATGTTTTCCATGCTTTTATGTTGACAAGTGGTAAAATGTCCAAAACTGATGCAGAGGGAAACACTGTGGGTAATTTCTATTATAATGGCATAGTCCTTAGCGCAGGAAAAACTATTCACAAAGATCTAAAAAATACACTATATCTTGATGTGGGACTTTATCTTGAGACAGCAGACAGGTGGTATAATCCAGGTATTGGACTTAATGTAAAATACAGAAGATGGCTCTATGATGCATTTTATGGCGAAGTTTTTGTAAAAAATCTTGGTTTTTCTTTAAATCCACGAGATTTAATAGATTTTGATGCTATCTTCTCTCTTGCTTATCAAAAATATGGTATAAACCCGTTTTTAACCCTTTCTATAAGTCCAGATAGAGGGGTTTTTTATCATACAGGCCTTTCTGTACCGCTTCACCATGTATTTTCCTTAAATGTTTATTATACAAATGCTTACAAGGAGTTTAAATTTGGCTCAGGTAGTGATCTTTTAAATGGTTTAAGCATTGGTACAGACATAAGACTTACATTTATGCATGTTAAATATGTTGCAGACTTTCAAGGAGAAGGTGGCATAGCACACTCTATTGAACTTTATTTTTTAAAATGAGTAACATAAAGATCATTCAGGAGAATAGAAAGGCGAGGCATGATTTTGATATTATTGAAACCTATGAGGCTGGTATTGTGCTTTTGGGCCCTGAGGTGAAATCTGTAAAACAAGGGAGGGTTAGTTTAAAGGATAGTTTTGTTGAAATAAAGGATAACGAGGCATGGATAAAGAAACTCCATATATCTACTTATGATAAGAATACCATTTTGAAGATTGACCCTGAGAGAAGGCGTAAACTCCTGCTTCACAAATATGAGATAAAGAGGCTTATAGGTAAGGTAAAGGAGAAGGGGCTTACTATTGTACCTCTTAAGATCTATCTCAAAAATAACTTAGTGAAGGTTGAGATTGCCCTTGTAAAGGGAAAGAGAAAGTATGAAAAGAGGGAAGAACTCAAAAGGAAGGCTATTGAAAGGGAAATAGAAAGGGAACTTAAGAGATTTTCATGAAGATAGATAGTATTCCATTTGGCAAAATTACACTCAGTAATGGTTTTACCATATACTATATTGAAAGACCTGTTCCTGATGTAGTGTACATGTACATATTCTATAGGGCAGGCTCTGGTTATGAAAAAGAGGGCGTGCGAGGCATATCACATTTTCTTGAACACTTAATGTTTAAGGGAACCAGGAACTATCCGAAAAACTACTTAGAGACGCTTTTATCTAAATACGGTGGGGATTCAAATGCATATACTTCTTGGGATTCAACTGTGTTCTATGCACAGTTTCCCTCATGCGTGGCGCAGAAGGTTTTTATGTATGAAAGGGATAGGATGGAGAGACTATCCTTTGAGGATTTTGATAAGGAACTTGCTGTTGTTTTGGATGAAAAGCAATTATCAGAAAAGACCAATCCTACAGGACTTTTTTCTGAGAGACTTTTTTATACCACATTTCTACTCCATCCATACCGATATCCTGTAATAGGAACAGAAAAGGATTTATTGAATATGACAGAAGAGAAGGTTTATGACTATTACAACGCGTTCTATTCACCAGAAAACGCCTTTATGGTGCTTTCTGGTAATGTTGGACCGGATGTTATAGATAGTGCAGTCAAGGTTTTTCAAGAAGTGAAAAAGAGGGGAACTTTTCATAGGGTACCTTCTTGTGATATAGAACCTGCGCAAAATGAGACAAGGTCTTTTGTTATGAAGAGAAAGGGCTTTGGAACCAATGTGGTGAGCGTAGTGTTTAAAACTGTACCGTTTTATCATAAGGATACACCGTATCTTGATGTATTATCATCAATGCTGGGTGCAAGTAAAAACTCTTACCTTTACGAAAAACTTGTGATAAAAGAAGGTCTCTTTACCAGTATAAACTCAGAGGTATATGAAACCCAGGCATGCACGCTCCACTCAATCGGGGGTGTGGTTGCAAAGGATAAGAACCCAAAAAGGGCAGTGGAGAGATTAATGAAGTATATTGAAAACCCTGTGGGACTTTTCACAAAAAATAGGTTTAAAAGAACGATTTTTAATGTATATGCAGACCTTGTTTACTCAAGGGAGAGTATAAGGTCACAAGGTGAGATGTTGGGTGAGTTTGTGCTCTTAGCAAAGGATTCAGAGTTTAATGATTTTCCTTTGAAACTTCTTAGTGTGGAATTTGATAAATTAAAAGAGGTATATAACAGGTATTTTAAGGTAGATTACGCAACATACGGTATTTTAACAGAGTGAAAGTATGATAAAGAAGAGGATTGATTTAGAAATAAAAAAAGGGATAAGGCTAATCATTGTAAAACCTGTGTGGGATTATCCTGTAACTCGTGGCGCCTTGATTTTTCATACAGGTGCATATAAAGACCCAGAAGGGAAAAAAGGCCTTTCTTCCATTTTCTTTGACCTATTAAATGAAAGGCGTGACATAATTGATAAAATGGAAAATCTTGGTGCAAGGATAAAGGCATCATCTTCCCTGACAAAGAGTTTTGTATCGTTTGCCTTTCTCAATGCAAAACTTAAAAAATCCTTTGACCTTCTTATAGAATTTATAAAGCAATTTGATGTAGATGAGGCATTATTGAACATAGTAAAACGCAAAAAAAACAGTTCTCTCGCCCTATTAAATGAGGATCCAGAGTATCTAATTGCACGGAAGTTGTACGAGATCATTTATCCTCAAAGTGAGTTAAGTAATCCAGTTGCGGGTCTTAAAGAAGACATAGAAAATATAGTCTTTGATGATATTGAAAGATTTTATAAAGAAGAATTTTTAAATGCCTTTTTGGATATAGTTGTTGTAAGTTCTGAACATTGGAAAAGGATTAAGGCCTTTGTTGAAAAAATCACAGAGTTTTTTTCACCATCAAGGATAAAAATGCCGACTTCTCCAGAGGCGTATATCCCACAAAATATTATTATTAAGAAAAAGCATCTTGGGAATGTTTTTGTGAGTTATGTGGTACCTGCGTGTGAAGAAGGAACAAGTGAGTATCTTCCTTTAAAGTTGTTGAGTTATATACTTGCAGAGGGCTCTTTTAACTCAAGACTCGTAAAGAGGATTAGAGAGGAACTTGGACTTGCGTATTATATATCTTCTAATACCTCTCGTGGATTTTCAGTGCATGATAAGAAATTTAGAGGTTATTTTGAGATAATTGCAGAGACAGGAAAGGAAAACAGAGAAAGGTTAATACATGAGATTGAACATTCTATAAAAGAGGTATTTAATTTTGGCATTACAGATGAGGAATTACAAACAGCAAAGTCTTACTATATTGGTGTGGAGCGCAAGAGAGGAGAAACATATAAGGATATCCTTAATACCTTAATGACGGAACGACTTTATAATCTTGAGAAGAACTATTTTATGAACATTAAGGATGAGATAAATAAGGTAGAAAAAGAGAGTATAATGGCATCCTTAGATAGAATGAAAGAAAAACACTTTTCACGCATACAACTTGTGGAGGAAGAGATTGAATAAAAAGGTTAAGAAGGAGATTGAAGCATGGATCTGGACTATTGTTGTAGTTATATTTATTAGAGCGTTTTTACTTCAAGCTTATGAAATCCCAACAGGTAGTATGGAAGATACCCTTCTTCCTGGCGATTTTTTGCTTGGTGCAAAGTTTGTATATGGTCTTCAGGTCCCTTATACGACAAAGAAAATAGTGGGGTTTTTAAAACCCAAAAGAGGGCAAATAGTTATATTTAACTTTCCCTTGAATCCACGACAGGATTTTGTAAAAAGATGTATAGGGCTTCCTGGAGATACTGTAATGATAAGAAATAAAGTGGTTTATATAAATGGGAAGGCATTAAAAGAACCTTATAAAACATTGAAAGATTCTTTGCATATTATACCCCCTTTAATGGAGGTAAACTCAGATGTTGCGATGAAACAATTTGAACGACTATGGCTAAATGGAGCCTTTAGAAATGAGAAAAGGGTAAGGGATAATTTTGGTCCTGTGGTGGTTCCCAAAGGCACATACTTTGTTATGGGTGATAACAGAGACTATTCTTATGATTCAAGGTTCTGGGGACCTGTTCCATATGCAAATTTTAAAGGAGTTCCACTTATTACATATCTTTCCATAGAGCCTTCTGTACCTTTGTACAAGTTATGGAAGAAGATAAGATTTAAGAGGATGTTTCGTCTTGTGTTATTTTATTAGCCCATTTCATTTTAATGTGCCTTTTAAGTTGGCAGATTATTTTCCTGATAGGAAGAAGTACTTTATTGAGATAGGCTTTGGAAGGGGTGATTTTGCCCTTTATCTTGCACAAAATCAGCAAGATGTTGGGTATTTAGGTGTTGAAATATCATCAAGGTCTGTGTTGAAACTCGTAAGGAAATTACTTAAAACTAAAATAAACAACATAAAGGCTATTAAAATAGATGCATTTATGCTATTTTCCATAATAGAACCTGCATTTAGCATCGATAACATTATTTTTAATTTTCCAGACCCATGGCCCGGCCATCCAGAAAGGAGGGTGAGTTCTAAGGAGCATCTTCTTTTAATACATAGGATACTTAAAAGAGATGGCAGTTTATATATTGCCACAGATGCTGATATACTAAAAGAAGACATAGAACAAAACACAAAAGGTTTATTTTCTTTGGAAAAAAGCAAGATGCCCTATTTTACATTCCAAACAAAGTATGAAAAAAGGTGGATTTTGGAAAAAAGGGATATAATCTATTACAGATTAACACCCCTCCCGTATGCTGGGAAATACCCTATTTTGGCCTATAAAGGAGATGGTAATATGGCTCATGTAATTTTTAAACTAAAAGACAAAATGAAGGACTTAGATCTCCCATTACCCGTAAGATTGAGGCCTTTAAATGATATGATTATCATTATTCAAAGGCCGTATAAAAGGGTAGAGGAGTATCTTTTCCCTGTTTTAGTTAAGGAGAGAGGTTTCGTTCAAAAGACTTTTTTTAGACTCTATGTAAGAGGGGATGAGGCAAGACTGATCCTTGATGATACAGGTTATCTTGTGGTCACAGAGGGTATAAGGAAGGCAATGGCTTACCTTCGTGACATGCTTCTTAAGATGGGGCATATTGAAGTGATAAGGGATACTACTTAACCCTCTTTTTCCTGAAAAATTCCTTTAAAAGAAGTGCAGATTCATCGCCCAAAGGTCCTTTCCTATAACGGACTTTATGATTTAGTCCCTCTATATCAAGAATATGTGCCTTTGAGACAATTCCCCCAAACTTGAGGTCTTCTGTTGCGTAAATTACCTCTTCTATACGAGATAGAACCAAAGCACCTGCGCACATAATGCATGGCTCCACTGTTGTATAGAGTTTTGCACCATTAAGTCGCCAGTTTTTAAGATAGTTTGATGCCGCAGTGATGGCTATAATTTCTGCATGAGCCGTAGCATCATGTAGGGCTTCTGTTCTGTTGTGTCCTCTTCCGATTATTTTCCCATTTAGTACAACAACAGCACCAATAGGCACCTCACCCTCTTTAAAGGCCTTCTCTGCCTCAAAGAGAGCCTGCCTCATAAAAATGGTGTCAAGGTCCATAATAAAAAACGCGCCCGGAGGGAGTCGAACCCCCAGCCTACGGATTCGTAGTCCGTCGCTCTATCCAGTTGAGCTACGGGCGCATTATACAAATTTTAAGGTATTAGATGCGAAAATAAAAACCCTCGGGATTCCTCAAAAATAATCTCCGCGTTGGCCATTGTTTCCTCAAATTAAATATTGACCAAAAGGGCATTCATATCTTAAAATACATTAAGATGAAAATGAGTGTTATATAGAGAAGATTAAAGAGTAGATTAGGTTAAAACATCCCCCTCCCCTTTCTACGGAAGGGGGAATTTTAGTAGTTTTCCCAGTTAGTAAAGGGGGAACAAGAGGGATTGTTCCTTCAATTCTCACTCCTGGTGAAGTGTGCATCATCAACATTAGTTTCAAATAGATTTATTTTTGAGGAAATACGATAACAAAGAGCAAAGACGAACTAAAAAGGGACAGTAAATATTTCCAATCTATGTTTGTGTCTTAGTCTTCTTTTTCTTTATCTTTGCTTTTTTTCTTGATTTTATTGAGTCTTATGAAGTTCGCGATGATCAAGATTGCCACAATGGACACAGGAACAAATATAACAACGAATAACATGGTATAATAAAAGCCCCGCATATGGATATTTTAAATGAACCAATGCGTTTAAAAAAACAAGGTATATGCTTTATAATTAAAACAAAAAGGAGGGTATTATGTTTTTAATATTTCTCTTATTTACAGCATTAGAGACAAGAATAGATTCTGCTTTTATTTTTTCACTACCTGATGATACTGCAAAGGTTATATCACATGCATTAGCATATCCTGATAGCATGGTAAAACTCCCGCTTTACGGTAGATGGATTAATAGATACCAAAATGATCTCATTGTCTTAAATGGAGATAGCATACTTTTTTACTCACCATATACATTTTGCATAGACAGCACAATGAATTTGCCCTTTAGTGGCGTTAAAAGGGTTTATACGGATAAAAAAGGTAGAATAATACTTGTGAAGAACAAAAAATCTTTTTATTTAAATGGTAAAGAAAGTAAAGTGCGCATTTTGCCCGATACAATTAATGTTGTGAACGGAAGAAAAGTTTCATACAGATACATCTCTCCTGTATTGTATGGGAACTTAGTTTTTTATCTCAATGAACAAAATAGGGTGGTAATGAAAGTCCCTATTGAAACAACAGCAAAGACGCTTATGTTGAAAAGATACAACCAGTTGCCATCATTCTTGGCATACGAGCAAGGCAAATACCTTGTTTATACCTATGATGGAAAACTTTACATAGGTGATACTATTTTAAAAGATGGACTCTTGCAAGGTATTGCGAGAATGCGAAAGGATACGATTTTTATTAGCAATCTGAAGGATACGGATTCTGTTTGCGTGTTTTTATATCCAAAGATGGAATATAGAGGTAGAATAGGTTTTAGAAATTCACCATTTTCTGTGCTGCACTCAGACCTTGATGGAAATGTGTATTTTAAAGGCAAATGGATTTATAAGGATAAATACCTCGTATCACCAAGTATGTATGACATTGATAATGATGGCAATAAAGAGATTATCTTGGGAAGGATGGATGGGAGTTTTGCTGTTTTGAAAAAATATAAGGATAGGTATCAAGAATATATGTCTCATGTACCATCATCTGATATTTATAAAAGATACTTTTCCATAGATGGCGTTCCTCTATTTTATATGACAACCCTTAAGAAAAGCCCATTTGCCTCTGTGTTGGATACATTGAATCCTATGTACTATGATGAATACATTTATGTACTTGAACACGGCTCTCCTGAATTTTTAGATTCTCTAATAAAAGTTGGAATGGATTTTCTATATGAGAATATTTTTGATATTTATCTTGCTGCAAGGAGATTAAAGTATGTGGATTTATACGAACTTCCAGATGGTAGGACCACATTGATATTGAATAAAAAGGATACCATACCCCCTGATATGTATTACGAGTATGTTGTATTCCCACGCATTTTGTATGAGTTTCCCAAAAAGCCTCTTTTTAGAGAGTTTTTTATGAATGACAGGAGTTTTGGAAGGTCGGTGATAGAGGTGGTTGAAAAGGATACCACCGTAATGGATGCTGTAAGGTCATTCTATAAGTGGGCAAAGTCTTTTATGCATTTTGGATATATGACCAATGACTTAGATCCTGTTGTCATATACAAGAAGGCTTATGGGTCATGTGGAGAACATTCTATTTTGTCTGCTGCATTATTAAAAACCATTCTTATTCCTGCTTATGTTGCTGTGGATATGGGAGAGGACCATCAATGGAATGAGTTTTATAATGGTAAAAGATGGGTGCATTTTGATTTAACACAAGAGATAGAAAAGGCTTTGGACAATCCATTTGCATCCTCTGAAGGGCTTGGACATAAAGAGGTTTCTACTGTCGTTGGTGTATCACCCACGGGTAAGTATTTTCCCATTACATCCCATGGTTATACAAAAACCGGTAGAATATATGTAGATGTTGTAGATAGCATGGATAACCCTGTGCCTTATGCTCTTGTTGTAGTAAAAAGCCATTGGAACGGAAGAAACAGTGTTTCTATTTTTAAGTATACAGATGAAAACGGTAGGGCGTTTTTTGATATAGGGAGGGAGCGTTTGGGCTATAGCTTAGATGTTTACTCTCCCTACGGCAAAGGTGGGATAGGCAATTTTTATATAGATGAGGGAGATACAGTAAATCTACTTGTTAAGTTGCCCGATGCTGTTGCGCCTTGCAATAGAAGGAAGAATGCTAAGATGCTTGTTTTTGGAAGGAATTTTAGAACAGGAGAGACCGATATAATGTTAAAAAATGGTTTTATTTGCTCAAAAGGGAATAAAATATTTAACCCTATTTTGAATGCGATAGGCGTTTATGTTAAAGAGGATACACTCTTTATGGAGAGTAGGCCACCCCACTTGAATGTAAGTATAAAGGATACTGTTATTAAAAATGGTATGCCACTTGTTTGTAAGATAGATGCAAAGGATAATCTTGGAATAAAACAGGTAAAGGCGATATTTTCTGGTAAGGTTAAGAGGGTGTTTAATCTAAATGTATTAAATGGCATGGATACGATTTTTGTGAATGAAGATACTGTTATGCCACCGGGTGTTTATAAGGTTTTATTTCTGGCAGAGGATTTTTCCCATAATAAGAGCAAAGAAGAAAAGATAGTAGAGATTAAAAGTACGAGTGTTTTTAAAGACCAGTTAGTAAAACAAGATCCTATAGGAACAGACAATGGAAGTTGGAATGATGTAATCAAGATAAAAGATACCCTGCCTTTTATTTATATTGAAACAGATGGGAAGAAAGAGCACATGGACATTGACCTCTTCCTGAAAAGGGATAAAAAGGTCATAAAGAAATCTACCTCGCCTACGGCTCATGAAACTATTTACCTTCATCCCTTATTACCTGGCACATATACTATTGTGGTTCAGGGATGGCATGTGCCACAGAACAAAGGCCTTTTTGATATAAAGGTAGTTTATTAGAATAAGGGGCAGGGTTTAACTGCCCCTCTTGGATTTCTTCTCCTCTATAGCAAAGAATACGAGTGAGAAAACTGAAAGTATAAAGGATAATAGGCCAAGTTTGTTGTAAAGTGAGGCATCATAGTAAAATTCAAGGGTATGGTTGCCTTTGTCTGTTATAATGGCACGCATTATATAGTCTGCCCTGTATATTTTTACAGGTTGTCCATCTACCAATGCCTTCCACCTTGGATAATAGTTTTCAGAATAAACAAGGATGGATTTTTGGGGTACCGTGTATGCCAGTTTTATATAATTGGGCTCTCTTTTAATGAAATGGAAGCTCGCTTTCTTATACTGTAAAGTGGTGTCATTTGTATCAAATGTTATATTTGGATGCTCTTCCAAAACCACTTCTTCATACGGCTTGAACATAGGTGATAGCATGTACTTTAAAGCGCTGTCTTTCTTTTGGATAACCCTGTATTTATCAACAAAAAATACGCGTGGGACAAAGTGCTTGTTTTTGAATATAACATACTGAGTTCTATAATCCCTTGCTATATAAACTGGTTCAAAATGTGTTGTATCGTAGATAAGATGATTGATGTCTGAGAGAAGATGGTAAATCATGGGATTTTTCATGTACCCACTTAAATCCTTTGGCGTTGGTTGGGTGATTATATACTTGACATTCAAAAGGTCAACAAGATAAGGGTATTTTAAAAGATTTGGAACTTCTTGAGGTCTAAACATAAAATGGTGTGGATTGCCAAGGTATTCCTGATATCGTTGAAATTGGTTCCCATGATGACCGCCTATGGATTCTATGTTATGTAGCATAAGGTAGTTTTCATCTGTTCTGTAAAACAGTGGAAAGACCCTATAAACATCTTTGTCTTTTTCTAAGAAGTTTACAACATCGTCTTTTGCATATACCCTTTTAGGAGAGGGGAGTGCCTTTATAAAGAGGTTATCTACTTGAAAGAGGTCAGCATAGGTGATTATACCCAATATGAAGAGTGTATAGAGTGCGTTTTTTTCATCAAACATCCGAAAGAGCATGTATGTGAATATAAGCACGATTAGTCCTGTTCTTAGAAATGATAGTGGTATGTAATGATATGCAGAATGTAATGCCTGTATTTTTTGCCCTTTTACATGGAATAGACTACTTATAAGTGACATCCCAGGTTGTTTAAATAGAGCAAATACTATCCATAATCCTGCGAGCCCAAGGCCCGTATATAGGAGTTTTTTAAATACTTTTTCGTTCTTTTGTAGTTCTTCTATGTTTTCTAACGCAATGGCACCAAGGGCATATATAGAGAGAACAACAAGGAAGAAACTCATTGATGGTGCTCTAAACTTTTTAATACCAGGTAGCACTGCATAATAGACCTTGTAAATGGGTGTATATCCACCAAGTGCCATAAAGGAGAATAAAAGAAAGGTGAATGAAAAGAATAAGGCTTTTCTGTTCTTCTTATAGGTACCTGTAAATAGGGATAAAAGAATTAAAAAGAGGCAAATGCCTCCAGAATACTCTGAGTTTATCTTAAATGGCGCTCTTCCCCAATAGGAATCCATAAAACTTGAGAACCTTGCGAAGAATGCTGAGATGTAATCCTCCCACGGCATGGACCAGGAGACGGAAAAATCATACCCCCTATTCCCTGCGGCCCTTGGAGAGAAAGTGGATGTATACTGATAACCAGGGTAGAGTTGAATTGCACCTATGCCAAAGGATACAATCAGTATTACAAGGTATTGAAGCACTAAGAGGCCTGCTCCTTTAATGTCTTTTTGGGCAAGTAGTGCTACTATTTCCATAAGATAATAGAAACTCACAGTCATATAAAGGTAATACATCATCTGAACATGTGGCGAAAGAAGGCCTAAACCCATGACAAAACCACCTAAGAATGCGTAATGGATTTTTTGCGTTCTTGCGCCTTTTAATACGCTCCACAGGACTAAGGGCGCAAGAGAAAAAATCGCAACCTTTGCATCATGGCCTGAAAAAACAAGTGTGACGCTGTATCCTGAGAACATGTATCCTACGGAAAGGAGCATTTTAAGTTCTTTCTTCAAATCAAATTCACCCAAAAACACATACATGAAAAGACCAGCAAGGAAGGTGTGGATAATAAATTGCCAGTTCATCACGACATTTGTTGGAAGGATCAGCCTCATGAAACTCGTTATATAGAATATATCACCGTGAAAGGCATCAACGAATGGGATACCAGAGAAGAGGTATGGATCCCATAATGGAAAGTGATGAAAGGTCCTTAGTGTATGTGCGCAAAACGCCCTAAAGGCATACCCTGCAGTTATTTGGTCAGTAGCATATACAAGCACATTAAACGGTAGAATCTTTCTAAAGAGTATCAGAGTTAATACAAATATACTTCCTATGAACCACCAAATAGATATGTTTTTATGTTTTACTTCTTTTTTTGCCTTTTTGTTCATTTATTAGCCTCCTCTATATAAAGGGACGGTTTTACCGCAAGGCTAAGAGGTGACCTCTCCCCTCTTTTTAAACGCAAGAGTCCTGCTGCCCCTATCATTGCGGCGTTGTCTGTTGTATAGATGCGTTCTGGAAAGTATAATTCTGTTTGTTTTAATGTCCTTGAACATTGCTCTCTTAAGTATGAGTTATTTGACACACCTCCCACTATTGCAACCTTTTTCACATTGGTATATGCTATGGCTTTTCTCATTCTATCGCAGAGCGCCTCCACTAAGGCCTTTTGAAATGACGCAATAATGTCGTTTTTATGCTCTTCTACAAATCCCTTAGGATGTTTATTCAAATAATATAGCACGGCAGTTTTGAGTCCTGAAAAACTGAAGTTGAAGTTGCCGTGTTGTGGTACTGGAAACTCTACAAAGTTTTCATCCCCATGTTTGGCGAGTTTGTCTATATAAGGTCCACCGGGATAAGGCAGGCCGAGCATTTTGGCGACCTTGTCAAAGCATTCACCTGCTGCATCATCAACTGTGTGACCTAAAACCTCGTATTCTCCAAAATCTTTCATCAAAATGATTTCTGTATGTCCACCTGAGGCAAGGAGAAAGAGTATTGGTGGTTTAAGTTCTGGATATGTGAGAAAAATAGAAAATATGTGCCCCTCAAGATGGTTTATCCCAATGTAAGGGATATTCATAGATTGGGCAAGTCCCTTAGCATACATAAGGCCTACCACAAGAGAGCCTATAAGCCCTGGGCCATATGTCACTGCAATGCCGTCTATATCCAAAAGTGATAGATTTGCATCCTGTATCGCTTTATTTACAACACTGTGGATATTCCTTGAATGCAATCTTGATGCTATTTCAGGCACTACACCACCGAAGTCGCTGTGTTCCATCTGTGAAAGGACCACTTGAGATTGCACCCTAAAATGCTCACTTACAACTGATGCTGATGTCTCATCGCAGGATGTTTCTATGCCAAGAACGAACATATTATCACTTTGTTTTCAAAATAAACCACTTTCTTGATAATTCCACAGGTTTTGCAATACATTTTAGGTAGTTTAAAGATTTTTCCTTTGGAATCTCTTGTACACCTATACGCATGTTCTCTTCTATCTTATATCCACCTTTTTTGCGATAAATAGAGTACATATAATAATACCCTGAATCCTTAACCATTGTTCCTTTGGGAATATATAGTGGTTTGTATCCTTTTCCTAAGGAGATTGATGTTGTTAACTTGTAATAAGCAAACTTTCCCATATAAATCGGGTAGTTCCTATTTGGAGAGAAAAGGGAATCTTCATTATAAAAGGACGGTATTCTAAATAAACTAAAATTATTTTCATTCAAAATGAAGCCCTTTACCCTATAGGAAAGGTTTTCCTTAAGAGGTATATTCAAACTATCAAACCCTGTGTGCTCAAAATTTATAAGTTCTGCATTTTTCCATATCTTAGCAAGTTCCATCTCCTTTTTCTGCCATATTTCGCGAGGCTTTAATCTGGCAAGTTCCCTCTCTTTAATCTCTGCATAACCTTTAAATGTTCTTGTCTCTGTGACTAAAAGGTCTTTTCCGTCTAATTTACACCTTCTCTCTACAATGAAACCCTCTCCCTCTGCGGGTATCTCGGGCAGCACATCCACTTTTTTGTCAGTAATATTTAAGTAAAATGCACCTTGAAACCTTGGCGGGATGTATCCTGAAGGAGTGTATTGTATACCTGGAAAGAGGTAGAGTGAGTCATCCACCAATACAAATGCACCATCAAAAGCAGAATTTCCAGGCGTGTTTGCCATAAGAAAATATCCATCAAAACCGCTTCCTATGCCGACTACCTTTGAAAACTCAGGATTGTCTTTTGAAAGCACAATACCCAATTTAACATTGTATCCCTCGTTTTTTAAAGTGTTATATAGGAGCACTGCCTTGTCAAAGATATTTGCATAACCGTTTTTCATTACAGATTTGGGTGAGTTAAATTTGAATGTAGCAGACAAAAGGGGTGCATTCACATATTCAATATTTTTTTGCACATAATAAAAGAGATTAAGAGGACCCTTTCTTTTTAAAAGTTCCTTAGGTATATCTGTAAAATTTGTTGAGGCATTAAGAGTGTTCGCGAGTTTATGCCATGTGTTGGAGATAGCAAAGGATACTGTTGGAAGTAGTGTTTTATATGGAGGCATGTATCTTTCTCTTTTTAGGCCATGATTATTCATAACCTCCCATTTAAATGTCTGAATCGTTCCATTGTTGGTGAGGGTAGGTTGAGGGACATCTTTTTGAGAAAACTGTATAGGCATGGATGATGGAGCCTTCAATGTTATCTCGGATTTATATGTTGGTTGGATTTCTCCCATGGGAATAACAAAGTAGAAGGGATTTGTTTCATCTATTTTTGGATAATCTATTTCAAAAGAAAAATCAAGGATATTTCCCACTCTACTTTCAGGTATCGCCAATTTCATCTCTTTTATATGACTGTATGCAGGGTATGAAGAGAAAACATTGGCATCCTCTATCGCATTGTCCCTTATGTGGGAGATCTTACCAGTAGGAGATATGGACCTTGCAAATAGCACGCGGGCAATGGCATAGTCAGGGTACCAAAATCTCACATTCCCACCACTTTCCCCGCTCTTTGTTAGTATTTTACGAATTATTCTAACCTTAACAGAATATGAGAGGTCATTGTTTACTGTAATATTGTAGTCAAGAAGGAGGTTTACATAATTACCAACAAGATTTGGCTTTACCTTTAGATATTTAAGCAAAATGGGGTCTTTTATATCAGATATGTTTTTCCAGTCATCGCCTTCTCTTATCTTTCCTATGTCAATGCTTGAGATAGAGTCCACTGGCAGGGAAGATGGTTTGTTGTTATCCGGTGTTTCAAATTTTATTTTACCTTTTTTTATCTCAAGAACATGGCAGATAATCTCTTCTCCATTTCTAAGATACACGATGTCATTAAATGCCTTTGTTTTACTTGCCTGTAAAAATCCAATAAGTATAAGTGAAATAAATACTATTCTTTTCATTTCTTACCTCCCTTTTTTTCAAGAACTATTGGAGCAGATACAAAGTTTTTAAATCCCAAGAGGGCATTTCTGAAGTCTTTATAATCTTTTGTTGGAATATATCTTCCAAAACGTTTGTAGGTATCTGTGTAGATTATTGTATTATCATCCTCTTTTTGATATTTACCCCTTACTATCCAAAGTGATGCAGAGTCATAGTATTCTTTCGGCAAGGCCAGTATATTAAAATTGGATGGGATATGTATTCTATATGTGTCTGTGATCATTTCAGAAGTACTAAATCTCAAAGGATATGTTCTCTTTGATAGTGAAATATAATCAAAATCAAATCGCCCTTTTATTTCAGGAAGATTGAATAGATAGAACTTGCCTTCTTTTCCCATATAAGAAGGTACAGTGGCATAGTAAAGAATATGAAAGGGCTTTGATATGTCGCTGGTGTTTATAAGTTTAAATGAATCTAATACAGCATCTGGCTTTATTTGTGCAACCATAGACATAAGTCTGAGTTTGCGCTCATCTTCTCTTACATAGTTCCAATAATACTTAAGTGAAGCCTCATAATCGCCTGTATAGGAAGAGTAGAACTTGAGTTTCATATCCCCTGTGGGGTTTATATTTATATCGTATGTATAAATCCGTGCAAAGTCCTCTGGCGGTGGGACCTCAATAAAGTAAATAGAATCTTTTTGGGCACATATTGCCCATACTCCATGGTCGGCACTCCAAAAATAGGGATATCTGCTCCATCTGCCAGTTGCATCCAAAAACCTATAACTTCCGTCTGGATAAAACACCTGTGTTATTGCATGATTCCCATAATATGATGGTATTTCTTTAACGAGCATAGGACCATCGTTTGTTCTTATATACACAGGGTATGCTTCAATGCCTACCGCCTTTAAAAGGGTTGAAAATAGAATAGATTTATCTGTACAATCTCCATATCCGTTTTTTAAGGTCTCCCATGCAGGATGTCCAGACACTCCAGATGCAGCAGCCCCTTTTATTGAGATATATCTTATGTTCTGTTGAACCCAATAATATATCCTTGCAATCTTGTCATCTATGGATTGGGTATTTTTTGTAATGCTCTCTGCAAGATTTTTTATAGTATCGGTGACAGTCATCCTTTTCTTTTGAAAATCCGAGTACCAATGAAATATATAAGACCAATCTTTTTGATTTGATCCTACAAGTTTTGGAACAATGTCCAACATTGCGGGCATAAGTGGTTCTTTTAAAAATGCCGGGATATTATGCGCTTCAGCATCTATGATTCTTTTGCCATTTTCCCTATTCTCTTTTACTGTTATATCAAATGTATCTGTGTGAATAAGGAGTTTTTTAAAGAAAGAGGTATCAGGTAATACTATCCTGTAATGGGAGTAGTAAACAGGGTCAAAACCGCCAAAGTTCCAACTGGCTGTAAATATATTCTTGTTCCAGGGGCTGTAGATGTCGTACATGACGGCATATTCTACGATATCTCCAACCTCTGCTTGTGGAAGGGTAAAACTCACAGTATAGCCTTTATCAAAAAATTCAAGGCCTTCTGTGGGTTTTATGATCTTAACTTCATTTGGAGCAAGATTTATTACCTCTTTGCTTTTCTTGATGGTCCTCGCGAGGATTATCTTAAAGTGTTCGCTCTCTGGTGAATATCCCAACTGTAATTTAGCGATCTCTTTTCCTTCAGGCTTCAAGATCACGCCAGCAAAGTGATAAACAAATACCCTTGTCCCATCATTTTTAAGTCTTATGTATCCTTCATCAAGTAATGTTATGGTTTTCTCGTTTTTAAATACCGAAAGTGCACTATCTTTTAAAGAAATAAGGTATTCTGGTGAGGTCTTTCTGTATCCTTCTATTTTAATTTCTCCTTTTTTGGTGAACATTATCCGTTTTACATCATCCTTATTCAAGGTGCAGGTGTCTAATTTAAATTTTCCCTTCTTATATTCTATACGGTTAGATATGATTCTTTTTGCATTCTGGGTTTCAATCTCCACAGCCCAGAGTGGATAAGCCAAAGATAATAGTATAAGTATATTAAACCATCTCATACAGCATGCCTCCTTTGTTTAACTCATATTTTAACACGCACCTTAGAATTGTTCAAATTCTACCTATTACTTGATGATACCTTTTCAATGCCTTATAACTATTGACATGACATATCTAATTGTGAGCATCTATGTGTTATTGATTTTACTCCTGCTGGTTTCTATTATATTTTTTATCCACCTGTTAGGTTTACTCAAAAAAGCCGAAAAGACTCTATCTCAACTTGATGATACACTTCTTAGTTTGAACAGTGACCTTCCTGTTATCCTTGAAAATGTAAAGGAGGCGTCAGAGGAGGCGAAAGAAGCGTCAAAGATGGCAAGAATTGCAACAAAAAAAGCAAAAGATGGTCTAATGTGGCTTGATTTTGCGAAAAACATCGTAGGTATGTTCTTGAAATTTAAGAAAAAGGAGGACAAATATGAGTGATAGAGAAGGTGGCTGGACCCTGATTACATTCTTGGCAGGTGTAGTAGTAGGGGCAGGTGTTGCCCTTATATTGGCACCAGAATCAGGTAAGGAGACAAGGAAGAAACTGAAAGATGTTGCAGGAAAGGCAGGTGAGTATGTAGCAGAAAAGGCAAAGGAAAAACTTGAGAAAAAAGTAGAGGACAAAGAAGAAAAAGAGGAGAAGGAGGAAGAGGAATGAAGGTAAAGGTTGCAATTAATGGCTTTGGCCGTATAGGAAGGCAGATTTTTAAGATAGGGTTTAACCATCCCAATCTTGAATTTGTGGCAGTCAATGATCTAACTGATGCAGAAACATTGGCTCTATTACTGAAGCGTGATTCTGTTTTCAGAAAGTATGATAAAGAAGTGAAAGCTGAAGGCGATAGTATTGTTGTGGAAGGCAAAAAAATAAAGGTTTTTGCAGAAAAAGACCCCGCAAAGATTCCATGGCAGGATGTCGGTGCAGAAATAGTTGTTGAATCAACAGGCCTTTTCCGCTCAAGGGATAAGGCTGCACTACATTTAAGAGACACCGTAAAGAAAGTTGTCATCTCAGCACCTTCAAAGGGTGAGCCGGCAGATGTCACCATTGTTATGGGTGTTAATGATGAAAAGTATGACCCTGAAAAACATCATGTTATTTCTAATGCATCCTGTACCACTAATGCATTTGCACATCTTGTAAAGATAGCCCATGAGAACTTTAAAATAAAGCGTGGGATAATGACTACCATTCATTCATACACCAATGACCAGAGAATATTGGACCAACCGCATAGAGACATAAGAAGGGCGAGGGCAGCGGCTCTTTCAATGATACCAACCACTACCGGGGCGGCAAAAGCCATCTTCTCCATATTCCCAGAACTTGATGGCAAACTCTCTGCGATTTCCATGAGAGTACCTACACCAGATGCATCAATCGTGGATTTTGCAGTTGAGGTTGAAAAACCTGTGACAGTGGAAGAGGTAAACAATACTTATAAGAAGTATGCCAACAAATACTTTGGATATACAGAGGAAAAACTCGTGTCAGTGGACTATATTGGTGATTCACATGCAGGTGTGTTTGATGCCACACTGACACAGGTCATTGATGGTACATTTCTTAAACTCTTTGCATGGTATGATAATGAATGGGGTTATTCGACCATGCTTGTACATCTTTTGGATAAAATAGCATCTATGATGAAATAAAAAAGGAGGTTATGCTATGAAGAGGTTGTATGTAATAGTGGCACTGCTTGTCGCCACAGGGCTAAGTGCCCAAACACAAACAGATATATATACCATCCAATCCCAGATGGACTCCACGGGTGCATCTTTGTGGGTGGATAGTACTGTAACAGTGGAAGGTATCGTATCTGCTGGATACGGTGTGACAGGTTCAAGGAACTTCTTCCTTGAGATGAGACAGGGTGGGCCATATTCAGGTGTAATGGTGTATGTGCCAAGTTCTGCTGGTGATTTTCCTGTTCAACTCGGTGAATCTCTGAGAATAACAGGAACTGTGTCTGAGTATCGTGGCAACACAGAATTGGGTGTTTCTGATACGACAAACATACAAAGACTCGGTGTGGTCTCACCTATCACCCCAACTGAGATCACCTGTGATTATCTTGATACTGCATCTACAACCACTATGCCATGGGATTCTGCTGAGGCTTATGAAGGCGTGCTCATAAAGGTGAACAATGTGGTAGTTACAGATACAATGGATGCAAACGGAAATTGGCAGGTATCTGATGGAAACGGATATGTGTATGTAAACAATAATTATTCTTACACGCCTGCACTCTATGATAGGCTCAACATAACAGGAATAGTTCAGACGAATTATGGTCTCTACAAGATAAGGCCTCGTAGTGATGCAGATTTTGAGTTTTTAAATGCTGGGATTTCAAATGTCTATGCTGAAGATGCACAGGTAATTAGATTGGAGTTTAAGAGTAATATGGATCAGAATGCCGAGGATGCAACAAAATATATTATAACACCTTCAATAACTATAGACCATATTACACTTGACGCTAACGATTCTTCAGTTGTTCATATTTATACAACCGATATGGAAGGTGGCACTCTGTATACGCTCATAACCTCAGGACTTCAGGATGCAAGTGGGCAGGATATTAATGATACGGTAACTTTCTATGGAGGATTCACTTCCATTGCAACCATTCAGAGTGATACAGTAGCAGGTGATAGCACAGGTAATTATCCAACAAATTGGGCAGGAAGGGTTGTTACTATAACAGGTATAGTAACAGCAAATAAAGACCATTTTGATTACCCATTTTATTTTGTGCAACAAGGTGATACTCCGTTCAGTGGTATTCAAATATGGGATCCCCAAAATGCATTTTCTCCACAGGATGGTGATTCTGTCATAATAGTTGGTCAGGTTACAGAATACAATGGTGCAACAGAGTTCTCCAATATTGTTTATGGAAAGGTTGTATCAAGTGGACATACAGTAGCGCCCATAACTGTCAATACTGGAGACCTTATACCAGGTGCAGGTTTTGTGGCAGAAGGGTATGAGGGAGTGCTCGTGAAAGTAGATTCTGCGATGGTTACAGATGCAGGCACTGGCTCAAATTTTGTAGTAGACGATGGTACAGGTGGAGTAACTATTACAAACATAGACCATATAACTTATACGCCAAATTATGGGGATATTCTGAATGTTACGGGTATTATGAGATTCATAGGGCAACTCTATCCAAGAGATGACAATGATGTTGAATATCTGGGTTCAGATGTGGCAGAAAGCCCATCTTCTTTCATTAGAGACTTTAAGATAAATGCCCTTGAAAGAGGCAAACTTTCCTTTAACATTACCCTCAGTAGATCAGAAAATATCAGTGTTTCAGTTTATAACATTCTGGGTGCAAAGGTATACGGCAAGTCCTTTGGTAAGGTTACAAAAGGCTCACATACCTTTAATGTTCCTACAAGATTATCGCGTGGTGTGTACTTCGTGGATGTGAAGTTCGCAAGTCAGCATATGATTGGAAGGGCGGTTATAACCAGATAATGCTAAGTAGATTATTTACAAAAAAGGGGCACCTTGTGGTGCCCCTTTTTCTTTTGACACCTCTTCACATTAGAGCAGAATCTTTAGAGCGTATCTTTTTACCCATACCCTCAATATATGCCTCTTTTTATGCAGATGGTTTAATGACATACAAAGAATTTGAAAGAATGCCCTATCTCAAGGGTTTCTCTGTTTTTGGTAGGGGAGAGGTTGCCTTAGGGCTTTCTGCGATCTTTGGTTCTATGGCAATTCTTGACAAAAATGATTTGAGTTTTGCTAAAAGGTTTTTCTTAGCATGTGCCATATCTGGTATTACATCTGTTTCTTTAAAGTATGCTTTTCACAGAACAAGGCCAAATACAGGAAAAATCGGTTTTACGGACCAGGTTTTACTGAAAAAAATGTTTCTTTCCCTTCCGGGCATACAGAGATGGCCTTTGTAATGGCAGGTGCATTATCTGAAAGATATAAAAATCCAATATTTTTTTATACTCTTGCATCTTTAGTTGGTGCAAGTCGTATAGCAAGGAATATGCATTATCTAAGTGATGTAGTGATGGGGGCATATACAGGCTACATGATAAGTAAAATATCCTTTGGTAAGATGCCCTTCCTAAGGATTTATATGTATTCTAAGGATTTAAAGAAAGACATAAAGTTGATTTACATATGGTAAAGGGCATTGAAAAAAGAGTAATAGCACTATTTTCAGGTGGTCTTGATAGTATTCTTGCTATAAGGCTAATGGAGAGGGCAGGTTTTGAAGTAATACCACTTTTTATTTACACACCTTTTCTGTCAAAAAAAATGCCTCTTGAGATAAGGGAGGATTTTAAAAGGTATGGGGAGAGTTTCAAAGATAGGGTAATAATTCATGAAACAGGCGATGATTATCTTGAACTTGTTGAAAAGCCAAAGTATGGGTATGGTAAGAACCTAAATCCATGTATTGATTGCAAGATATTCTTTTTAAAGATTGCAAAAAGTTATATGGAAAATCTTGGTGCTCGGTATGTTGTAACCGGTGAGGTTCTTGGACAGAGAGGGATGTCACAGAGAAAGGATGCTATCTTAAAGATAGAGAAAGAGAGTGGACTTAGGGGCAAGATAGTGCGTCCACTTTCTCTTTCATCTTTTCCTAAAACAGAACTTGAAGAAAAGGGCATCTTAGATGCATCGCTCTTTCCTTCTATAAAGGGAAGGAGTAGAGCATTACAGATAGAACTTGCAAAGAGGTTGGGCATTGAAAATTATCCACAACCCTCAGGTGGTTGTCTTTTGACTGATCCTGGCTTTTCCAAAAGAGTTCGTGTTCTCATAAGGGAACATCTCTTTGAGACGGGGTATATTCATGCGGTAAAGTTTGGTAGGTTAGTTTTAGAAGATGGGATATATGTTGTTGCAAGGAATGACATTGAGAATAAAAAACTCCTTTCTTTATCAAGTAAGTATCAGATAAACCTTTTTATACCAAGATTTAAAGGCCCAGTAGTTGCAATACTAAAAGGTGATTACGAAAAGGCAAAGATGCTCTCCTGTAGGTACACAAGGCACTGCCCATTTAATATTTGACCATCTTTGTCAGAGTCTTTAAAATTTAAAAGTGAGTAAATTCATTTTTATAACTGGTGGTGTTGTATCAGCCCTTGGTAAAGGGGTTGCTACAGCGTCAATAGGTTTTTTGTTAAAGAGAAGAGGGTACAATGTAGTACCTCTTAAGTTTGATCCATATCTTAATGTAGACCCAGGGACAATGAGCCCATTTCAGCATGGGGAGGTCTTTGTCACAGATGATGGTGCAGAGACAGACCTTGACCTTGGACATTATGAGAGATTCCTTGATATTTCTCTTTCGCGAAAGAATAATGTTACAGCAGGTCAGGTTTATTACACTATAATTGAGAACGAGCGAGAAGGAAAATATCTCGGTAAAACGGTTCAGGTGGTTCCACACCTGACTGATGAGATCAAGCGGAGGGTGCTTTTACTTGAAGAGGATGGTGCAGACATTGTTCTTGTTGAAATAGGTGGTACAGTGGGAGATATAGAGTCTTTGCCATTCCTTGAGGCAGCAAGACAACTCCGTTTAGAACGTGGACCATCGGATGTCCTTTTTATACATTTGACACTTGTTCCCTATCTTAAGTCAGCGGGTGAATTAAAAACAAAGCCTACACAGCATAGTGTAATGAAACTTCGTGAAATTGGGCTTCAGCCTGATATACTTATATCGCGTTCTGAAAAAAGATTGACTGATGAGGTTAGAAAAAAGATAGCACTGTTTTCAAATCTACCAGAAAAGCACGTAATTGAAGCACAGGATGTTGACTTTATTTATAAAATACCCATTGTGTTTTACAACCAGGGGTTGGATAAATTAATACTTGAAAGGCTAAATCTCGCTGTTATGCCTATAAAAATGGATGATTGGATAGATTTTATAAGTAATTATGAACAGAGGAAGGATGAGGTTAACCTATGCATTACAGGGAAATATGTTGGACTTAAAGATTCTTATAAGAGCATTATAGAGGCACTCAGTCACGCACAGAGTTCTACGAGGACAAAGGTTAATATAAAATTTATTGATGCTGAAGAAATTGAAGAGAAATCCCCTTCTCTTATTCTCTCTGATTGTGACGGCATACTTGTTCCCGGTGGGTTTGGCAAAAGGGGTATAGAAGGTAAAATAAAGGCTATTCAGTATGCAAGGGAGAGTGGACTTCCATTTTTCGGCATATGTCTTGGCATGCAACTTGCCACTTTGGAGTTTGCAAGAAATATAGCGGGACTAAAGAACGCCCATTCAACAGAGTTTGATCCTGACACACCGTATCCTGTAATAACCATTTTACCTGATAAAGCCAATATCAAACGCTTAGGTGGTACACTTAGAAAGGGTGCATATATTGCTCAACTTAAGGAAAATACCCTTGCTCACAGAATTTATGGAAAAATAGAGATTTCAGAGAGGCACAGACATAGATATGAATTTAATCCTGAATTTATGGACATACTTGAAGAAAAGGGTCTTGTTTTTTCAGGTATTTCTAAATCAGGAGAATATGTGGAAGTAATAGAACTTAACAATCATCCATTCTTTATTGGCGTACAGTTTCACCCAGAGTTTAAATCAAGGCCACTCTCTCCCCATCCTATATTTGTTAAATTTGTGGAGGCCATGAGGGTGTATAGATATGGCTATTGATAGGGATGATATACCTCTTTTAATCAACATGATAAGGCAATTCAGAATTGCCATAAGCAATATGAGGCTCTATCCCACAGAGAGTGTGATTGTTCAAACATCCATAAAAGACCTGCACAACACTATTGCAACTTTTCTAAGTAAATACAAGTTTATAACCATTGGATTTGTTGATGAAAAGCCTATTGTTAACAAAGAAGATATCTCCAAAGGCCTTCCAGAGCCAGTAAATCCAGGTATTTTTCTTGAGAGGTTAAATGAACACAATATTAAAACAGTTTCATTTCGTCAGGGTTTAGAATTTTCTGAACTTATTGCTTTTCTTGAACTTATTAAGCAAAGATATGACCCTGCGCACAGTATAAGAGAAGGGATGAGAAAAGGAGGGATAAAACACATAGGTGTAAATGAGAAGGTTTATACAGCCATTGGTGATAAAGACCTTGTTATAGAACGGGGTGAGGAGATACTGGCTAAGGATAAAGGAGCATTGGATGCAATTCTCTCCTCTGTTGAGAGGATAGTGGATATGACATTGAATATTGAAAATCCGAGTTTAAGAGAGAAACTTAAATTAGAAATAGGTAAGAGACTCCTTTTTAAAGACCCAAAACTATTGGAAAAACTTGTAGGCAAGATGGGTGGGAGGGGAGGTGGACCGCTTGAGAATCTTTCCATTGAGGAGGTTGAGGAACATCTTGCAGAACTCATTGAAACATACAGATTACTAAAGGATGGGAAGGTTGAGGAGGTAAGGGATAGATTAAAGGAACTTATAAGAAATGTGACAGGGATGTTGAAGAAGATGGACCCTACTTATGAATTATCCGATACCATAGCAAATATAGATAAAATAGATGATTTTGCCAAAAAATGGGAGCGTTTAGCAAAAGAGGATATGGTATCAGAGGAGGGTAAATTGGCAAAGAAGATGCTTTCTGAGAGTTCTTTTGATGTGCTTTGTGAGAAAGATTTTGGGCGGGTTATTAATACTATTTCTGAGAGAGGCGCATGGAAAGTGAGTTTCAAGATTATTAAAAAGGTACTCATGGGCTTGGAGTCCCTAAATCCAGGCACAAGGCAGATGGCTATAACAAAACTCAATGAGATAATGGATGTAGTTTTTATGAATGCAGAGCCAAAAGAGTTTTATTTGGTTTTCATAAAGGTATTAAAGGCATTTATTAAGGAAACTTCCCAGGATGTATTGGATGCACTCTCTAATCTTTTACCAGAACTATTACAAAAGGCGTATGAGAGGGGTCTTAAAAGAGAAGTCTTGAAGGTATTGGCATTTATAAACATGGAAGTAAAATCAGAAAAGAGTAGCAAGGAGAGAATCAATAAATTCAGAAAGATAAAAAGGCGAACGGCGGAACTTTTAAAGGATGTGCTTTTAGAGCACCTATTAAAGAGTGATAAACTTGATGCCTTCACATTGAAGGCATTCTATTATCTTGGGGATGAACTTGCGCCAGTTTTGGTTGAAAGATTAAAGGAAACAGGGGATGAAGTGATACATAGAAAAATTACAAGAATACTCTGGTCCATTGGACCTGTTGCAGAACCTGTTGTCCTTGCAGAAATAGAGGTTGAGCAGTCTTTAGAAAAATTGCAGAGGCTTTTAGACGTTATAGACAAGTTTAAGGATAAGAATGCGGTATTAAAGACCCTTGAAACTGCGCTTTTATCTGCCCCATCATCCATTAAACCCGTTATCTTCTCTAAATTAATTGAACTCGGTGGTGAAAATCTGGAAGATTTTGCCTTGGATTTTCTGGAACAAGATAATCCAGATGTGAAGGTATTGGGATTTGAATACATGTTAAAAAATGCTCCTGACAGGGTAAAGGATAATGTTGAAAGCCTTCTTGTCCCGAAGAAAGTATTATTTTTAAAATTCCAGCAGAGAGAATATATAAAGGTAAAGAAAAGGGTTGTGGAACTTATAGGAGATGAGGAACTCCTCTGGGGTATCCCCATGGTTATACCACAACTTGCTCATCAAGATAGGGGAATAAAGAAGGCAGCCTATGGTTCCCTCCAAAAATTTAAACCAGAAATTTTAAAGAGGTATGAAAAAGAAATAAAGCAATTATTAAAGGATAAAGACCCTATAACACGTGATTATACAAAAAGGCTTTTGGAATACATTGGGGGAGGATAGTATGATAAACATTTTTATTTTTTTCATTGTATCAGGTACTGCAAAGATAGCGTTTTTGCATCACGCAAATCAGTCACTTACAGACAATTCGTACTATACCTTGAGGCAAGGTGATGCAGGTTATGTGGGAAACAGTTTTCATAGAACACTTGATACGCATGAGTACTATCATGTGCCAGTAGATATTCATATATCAGGCCCTCTTATGCAGTCTTACTCATGGGGAAAAAACGATAATGGACTCTTATCTCGTTTAAGGGATATGCCTGAGGTATGGCTTGTAGGTGGAAGTTATGCAGAGAATATTATGCCATATATGGACTCTGTGGGAAATAAGTTTTCTATGTGGTATGTACAAAATGTGTATGATTCCACTATAAAAGGCATCTCTTATTACGATATACCCAATGTGTTATGGATACCTGAGAGGGTTTATAAGAGTGATAGCCTCATGCCATATTCCCTTATAAAGATTTTGAATGAAGAGTATGGAAAGTATGACAGCCAGGGACGGTATCTTGCCCCATGTATTGTACTTGATGACAATGCCTTATCATGGTATTGTTCAGATTGTAATCCAAGAAAGGTTTACAGAATGTATGATCAAGAAGGAAACTATGTATTCGTTGTTTTTATCCAGAAGATTGCAAGGGATAATGTTGTGTGGCAGAATATGTCTGACCCTTCAAATTCATTACATCAACTCCTTTGGAACTTAAGCCAGGATGCTGACCAGGAGCAGGTGGTTATATATGGAGATGATTGGGAGAAGGCAGCGGGTGTTGCAGGTTGGGACTTTGGTCAAGCAGGTGCCCCTGCATCCAGTTATGATGCCAACATAGCATGGGTTGCATCACAGGATTTTATACAGCCTGTTCATATAGGAGAGGTTGTAAAATGGTGGGGTGTGGATAAGATGTATGATAATGACCCAAATAATGACCCACCAGTGATAAATATTAATTATGCCACTTATCAGGAACTTAATGATTGGGCAGGGGGAACCTATGACCATTGGTACAATGATTTTAAGAATACACAGGCCTATGGCACAGGGGATGGACCGGATTTAAATGGAAATGGTATAAATGGCGATTATGAAGACCTCTGGTTGTTTGGAGAACAAAGACTAATGCGACTCATGCATCTGCCAGATAACAATGTGGCAAAACTTGGGTGGACAGTGCTTATGGGCAATCTCTATGAAACAGCGTGGCATACAGGACCTGGTGGTGAACTTGTATACTGGGGCAAGAATGTATGGAATCATACAAGATATGCAGGGCTTTTTGCCTACGCCTCTTTATGGCTTGATAGTTTGAGATTACAGGATACACTATCACATATAGATTCCTTAGACCTTGATGCAGATGGCATTAAAGAATATGCTATATACAATAGCAAGGTGTTTGCTGTGTTTGATAAGAGAGGGGGAAGAGGCCTTGTTGTAGTGAACAGTCAGGGCCAGGTGATAATAGGCAATCTAATGACATATTTTGGAGGTGAAGGTGATTTTGATGATGGTGCACACGAGGGGCTCTTTGAGGATTCACAGGGCACAAATTCATGGTATAACCCTTCTGTTTTTTATAGGGGTGATACAGGTGTATTAAAATTCTCTGAGGCATACGATGCACAGGGTGATAGTTCATGGGATGTTGTAAAGGAGATAAGGCTTGTGCCGAATGTTTCCTATTTTGAGGCACGATATAATTCTGGTTTTGAAAACTGGGTAAAGAGTGCTGTAACACCCGATGTATGGGAGAATCTATTAAAAGGATACAGTCTTAAATTTATCACAGGTCTTTCAAATAATGGATGGATGTATGCAGGGTATGAAAATACCTCAAGCGGCGCAAAGGGTTGTTATCTCTGGGCTTCCGGTGATGGACTTACCTATCACAATATAGGAAAAACTGGGCAACTTGCAGAACTCATTGAACTTGGTGGAAAGAATGATACATTTACTGTATATTTTTATGCAGGTAGTGGAAATCCTGATATAAATGCCCAAGGTCCTGGGGATAGGGAAGGTCCTATGATAAGCGGAACATCCTACAGCCCATGGCGAAATATATTACCTTCGGATTCAGTACTTGTTTTAACATATGTAAATGACCCAAGTGGTGTATCTTCGGTTTCTATACACTATGGGGTAAATGGAGACTGGTCTCATTCAGATATTCCCATGCATGAGGATGATGGTAATAATTATGATTTTAACGGAAATGGTACCCAAGATCCAGGCCTCTATGGTGCGTATATTCCTCCTGCGCCAAATCATTCAAGGGTGGAATTTGTTATACATGCCTATGATACGAATAATCTGGATTCATGGGATAATAACTTTGGACAAAACTACTCCTATACAGTGGGGTACATAAACTTTGTTATGGATGGGAATTTAGACAGGGTAGCAAAATTGTATGGACAGAATGGGGATATGCACCTTTTTGCATACTATTATTCAGATTCAAGTAAGTTGTATATTGCGACAGAGGCAGCAGGTGGAAGTGAGGGCACAGGTATATTTCAGAATGACCATTTTATTCTTGTAGGTACACGCTTTGATTCTATGCTCCCTGCTATGTGGGCAAAAAAAGGTGTGGTACCTTTTTATGATTTTTATCTTGCCGATGAAAACGACAATGATTTTGTATCGTTTTTTATAAGAGCGGATAGCACAGATACCATGGCGCAGGATACATCCATATTTAAGTGTGCATCAAGCAAGAATGATCAGGGGTATTTAGAGGGGGTTGTAAATCTGAAGGATTTTTATGGGAGTGTCCCTGATAGCCTTTTCATAGTTGTTCTAAGTTATGAAACGCAGGATAGCGGCTCTCTTCAATGGGAGGTTCCGAGAACAGATAGCATGGACGATACAGTTAAAATAAAAGAATGCCTTGTGTTCTATCCCAATAGGACAGTGGTTGGGGAAGAAAGAAGGGGGCGTCTTTCCTCTTCGGATATAGTTTACCTTAAAAAAGGTGTAAGTATTGGCTTTGATACCGAAAGTACTCATAAATATACCTTCTCTCTCTATGATATACTTGGTAGGCAGGTTAAAATTATAAAAGGCACAGCAAAAAAGGGTAAAAATACGATAACACTACCGTATTCATCTATGAGAAGAGGCATTTATTTTGGTGTATTAAAGATGCATTACAATAAAAAAAGGGTGTTTAAGCTAATAATACCATGATTCCTAACTGGATAACACTTGGAAGGATAGTATTTTCCTTCATAGTTCTCTTTATGTTTGAGATTAGAAGCCTCACTGTGAATATATTAGCCTTTTTTTCCATATTTGTAATCATCTTCTTAGACTTTTTAGATGGATATATCGCAAGAAAGTACAATATGTCCACTGAGTTCGGTGCTATGTTTGATATAACAGGGGACAGAATCGTAGAGGTGATATTCTGGACCTATTTTGCGTATAAACACCTTATATCCTTTTGGTTCCCTATTATTGTATTATCAAGGGGTATATTCACAGATGCTATAAGACATCAGGCTATGAGGAAGGGGATAAAGCCCTATGACATGTTTACAAAAGGCATATTGAGATTTATACTCGTATCTCCGTGGATGAGAACAGGGTATGCTGTTTTAAAGGTGATTACTTTTTCTCTTTTAGGGCTACTCTTGATCCTTATTAATAATAACATTGCATTTCAATATAAAGAAGTGATGTTTCATATAACATATGTTGTAGCAGTTTGTACGGTTATCGTATGCATAATAAGGGGTATCCCGGTTTTTGTATATGCAAAAAAACACATCTTCTCAAAATAAGCCTTGTGCTATTTTTGACCTTGATGGGACAGTGCTTACAGGACCTTCCTCTGAAGGGAGATTTTTTCTTTATCTCTTATGGCATGGTGTAATTACTTTAAAGCATATTGCATATTATTTGCTAAATTTTCTTCTTACATGGAGACTTAGACAAAACAAGTCCTTTTATAGGGGGCTCAAAGTTAAGAGACTTAAGAGACTTGCAAAGGTTTTTGCAGAGAAACACCTTAGGGTAAGTCTTGCACCAAGTGCCATTAAAAGGATGAGAGAAGAGGAAGAAAGAGGTAGAAAAGTAATATTGCTTTCAGGTTGTCCAGAGTTTTTGCTGAAATATATCGCATCATATACAGGTTGTGAGGAGGCAATAGGTCTTCAACTTGAGCAAAAAAACGGTGTTTTCACAGGAAGGTACATCCCCCCCTATCCATTTGGAAGGGGGAAGATGCTTCTTTTAGAGTCAATGCCATGCAAAAGATCCAAAAGTTCAGGCTATGGCAATCACATATCAGACAAGTATTTCCTATCCCTCTTAAGCGAGCCATATTGTGTAAATCCAGGCCATTCATTTAGAAAGTATTGTAATAAGAAGGGCATTCCCATCCTCTACTGGAGGAGCAATAAGGGTTAAAGGACCCTTATGTTTAATGCACCATCCTTAGCATCTACTATAACCTTACTCCCTTTCTTTATATCTCCTTTTATGATGCCCTTTGCAATTTCATTAACCACTTCCCTTTGAATGACCCTCTTAAGTGGCCTTGCTCCAAATTCCTTTGAGTATCCCTTCTCTGCAAGATAAGAAAGTCCTGCATCTGTTACCTCAAATCCTATGCCTTTTTCTTTTAGGTTCTCTACAAGTTCCAAAAGTTCCAGTTTAACAATCTCTTTGATCTCTTTGATCCCAAGGGGTGAAAAGAGTACGATTTCATCTATCCTATTTATAAACTCTGGCCTGAAGTATCGTAAAAGTTCAGGCATTACCTTATTAATCTTTTCTTCTCTTTTCCCTGTGAGGGTTGGTATCACGGATGATGCTATATTACTTGTCATTATTATAACGGTGTTTTTGAAGTCCACTGTTCTACCGTGAGAGTCTGTGAGCCTTCCAGAATCAAAAATCTGAAGCATTAAATTGAATACATCTGGATGTGCCTTTTCAATTTCGTCAAAAAGAATAACCTGATATGGCCTTCTTCTTACCGCTTCTGTTAGTGTGCCACCTTTTTCATATCCAACATACCCAGGAGGTGCACCAATGAGTTTTGATACAGCATGTCTTTCCATATATTCAGACATATCAAACCGTAGTAGTGCATCCTCATCGTCAAACAAGAACCACGCAAGTTGCCTTGCAAGATGAGTTTTACCAACCCCTGTCGGACCCATGAACAAAAATACACCAATAGGCTTTTTCAAGGAAACAAGGCCTGCCCTGTGTCTTCTTATAGCATCGGATACAACCTGAATAGCCTCATCCTGACCTATTACCCGCTTTTTCAGTATCTCCTCCATACGAAGGAGTTTGTCTCTTTCTGATTGTAAGAGAGCATCTTGTGGAATGCCTGTCCATTTAGATACAATTTCCGCAATATCCCGTTCTCTTACAACCTCATCCACGCCGCTTTTTTCTTGCCATTCCTTTAATTTTCTCTGATACTCAGGCATTATCCTGTCAAGTTCCTCTTTAAGTTTACGTGCCCTTTCATAATCGCCATACTCTGTGCTTATTCTCCCTTCTTCTGTGAGTGTTTCCACTTGTTCTTTGAGTTTCTTCAAATCTTCGGGCATTTTTGAGAGTTTTATTTTTTTGTTGCTACATGCCTCATCTAAGAGGTCAATGGCCTTATCTGGCAGTTTCCTACCCTGTATATACCTTTCTGAGAGTTTTGCTGCAGCATAGAGTGCGTCATCTTCTATTTTGACCTTGTGGTGCTCTTCATAACGCTTCTTGAGGCCTTTTAAGATCTCGTACGTCTCTTCTACAGTTGGCTCTCTTACAAATACTGTCTGAAACCTTCTCTCAAGAGCGCCGTCCTTTTCAATATGCTCTCTATATTCATCTAAGGTGGTTGCACCAATCAGTCTGAGTTCTCCAGATGCAAGTGCTGGCTTTAAGAGGTTTGCTGCGTCCTGCGCGCCCTCTGCCGCACCAGCACCAACAATAGTATGAAGTTCGTCCACAAACAAGATAACATTATTGCGCTTCTTGATCTCATCAATGATCCCTTTTAGCCGTTCTTCAAACTCTCCTCTAAATTTTGTACCAGCAATGAGATGGCCCATAGAAAGGGATAGGATTCTTTTATCTTTCAAATCATCAGGAACGTCCTTTTTCACTATTCTTTGTGCAAGACCCATTACAATGGCTGTTTTGCCAACACCTGGTTCACCAATTAGAACAGGATTATTTTTGGTTTTACGAAGTAATATTTGCACCACTCTTTCAATCTCTTCTTCCCTTCCAATAACAGGGTCAAGCCTGCCCATCTCTGCGAGTTTCGTAATGTCTTCTGTGTATTTTTCCAATGGACTATAGGATTTTTCAGCATCCGGATTTTCTACCCTTTTTGTTCCTCTTATCTCATAAAGGGATTTAAAAACACCTTCCCTGTCAATCCCAAATTCCTTAAAGAGTTTAAAAAGTTCACCCTTTGCTTCCTCAATGAGTGCAAGTAGGATGTGTTCAGAGGCCACGTACTCATCTTTCATCATCTCTCTTTCTCTATCCGCCCTTTCTAAAACAGATAAGGCGTCTTGAGAGAGAAAGACCTGATATGTTGAACCTTGTGAGTATTCTACCTCTGGAAATCTCCTCAGGATGTCTAAGAGACGGTTTTTAATGACAGATGGATTTTTACCCATTTTGCTTAATATCTGTGATGTTATACTGTCTTTCACCTCAAGCAAACCATAAAAAAGATGTTCTGGCTCAATTTGATTGTGCTTGAATTTTCTTAAAGATTCCTCTGCAATTAAAATTGCCTCTTTTGCGCCTTCAGTAAACTTATCCATTCTCATTTTTTTCTCCTCCTTTTTTATTCTTTTATTTTTAAGTACTATTTAGTAATAATTTTAATTCGTAGGGTCAAGAGTTTGTTTTTGTAAGCCGTGTTATGGGATATATAATTTTACTTATGAAAAAATTAGAGTGGTATATACTTAGAAGGTTTTTGTTTTTTTTGACACTTTTCACTATTGGTGCTATATTTATTTTTATTGTTGTTAATTTTTTTGAAAGGATAGACCATTTTGTATCAAATAAAGCAAGTATTATTTCTATATTGAGGTTTTATGTTTTTCAATTAGGATATATCTTTAACCTCATGTTTCCTGTAGCACATCTTCTTGCCCTTTTCTTGTCTCTTGGCGAACTATCTGCAAAGAATGAGATTCTTGCTATTAGGGCTGGTGGTATAAGTTTGAAAAGGGTCTTTTTACCGCTTTTGGTTTTTGCCCTGTTTTCATCACTTTTAGACCTTTTTGTGGCAGAGTTTTTCGGTTATCCTGGCTATAATAAGGCAGAGAGGGTTATGAGGGTTGAGATAGAGAAGAGAAAGCCTATCTTTGGAAGAATAAGTGGTGAAGACATAAGTTTTTTTTGGAAAAATAATCTCTATTTTTTTGGTTATATCAATAGATTGAGAAATACTGCAAGCAGAATTACTATCTTTGAGTTTAAAAAAGATACGATTGTAAGGATGATTGATGCAAGGTCCGGGACCTTTAATGGAAGGTTTTGGGTACTAAGGGATGGGACAGAACGCATAATAGGAAAGAAGGATACACTTATATTCTTTAGAAAAAGGGCCTTTCCTGAGTTTACCATAACGCCTTTTGAGTTTCTTAAAAAAAGGAGTAGGCTTATATACACACCAGCAAAAGAATTAAAAAAATTGATAGATAAAAAGAAAAAGGCAGGTCTTGATTATACGGCAGAACTTGCAGAGTATATATCACGATTCTCGTTTCCATTTTCATGTTTTGTAATGTTATTTTTTAGCATACCACTTGCTTCATCATCACGCTGGAAGGGAAGGTCAACCATGTTTGGCATTGCACTTTCTTTGGCATTTTTATACTGGGGCATGTTTCAGGGTATAAAACTGGCAGGTTCCTTGGGAAAAATTAACCCGTATTTAGCAGGTCATCTTACGAATCTCATATTCTTTATCCCTTCTCTTTATATGTATCTTAAGATTGACGATTGAGTATATTGTCCAAGGTTTTAAAAAAATCATTCTCTTTTCTTATCTGAAGGGATATCTTGAGATAGAGCATAGATTTTCTATATTTTTCTGGGATCCTGTAAAAATCCTTTTCTGTTGTTATAACAGGAAGGTTTTCTTTCAATATATGTTCAAGGAATTTTTCAGAAAAATAGGAATGGTCTCTATAAAAGATGTGTTTTTTTACATCTATGCCCATTTTATCCCTTACTACATTTAAAAATTCCCTGTTTTTTGCTATAGCAGATATAAGTATTGCCTTTTTTATGCCATCTATTTTGTTATCTTTAAAATCAAATAATCCGTCAATTTTATACCCAGCAGAAAAGGTTTTTTTACCCATAAAGTCTGTAACATTCTGGATGTTGCAGAACCTAAAGTTTACAATTACTATATGGGCTCTTTTTATATGGGATACAGGCTCTCTGAGCATCCCAAATGGAAAAACATACCCTTTATGTTTATAGAGTTTTTCACTCATTATTACGATGTCAATATCGCGGTGTAATCTATAATACTGAAACCCATCATCAAGAATTAGAACAGTATCAGGCAGAAGGTTTAAACTTAAAACATCTTCCCTTTTTTTATTAACATATACACGAACGCCGGTATTTTTATAAATCATAAAGGGCTCATCACCACACTCATAAGCAGAAAGATGCCCATCTGTTATGCATGGAGTTTTAAATTTTCTCTTGTATCCACGGGAAAGGACCGTCACAGGATGGGTTTTCTTAAGATATTTTGCTATCTTTATAACAAGTGGTGATTTTCCTGTACCTCCCATTTCAATATTCCCTACTGAGATAACAGGAAATGGAAGATGGATTTTACGCAAAAAGTGCCTTTTTAATTCCACCATCCAGAGATATGGCGAGAGAAATGAGACGAAATCCTTCACACATAGATTATAAATGAAAAAAGAAGAAATAAGAAGACATTATTTTCGAAGTTTTTTATACTTGTTTTTTACCTCATAATAATCTTATGCGAACAGGATATACCACGCTACCTTTACATGGAGGTCATGCTCCAAGATGGCTATTTGAGAGGATGGCAAAACTCGCAGGGAGTATAACAGAGGCAATAGTCATTGAATTTGGAACAAAGGAGTTTTTAAAAAGGGTGTCAGACCCTGTATGGTTTCAATCACTTGGATGTGTTCTTGGCTTTGATTGGCATTCTTCAGGACTCACCACCACAACCACAGGCGCCATAAAAGAAGGGATTAAAAATAAGATGTTTGAACTTGGTATTTTTGTCGCAGGGGGAAAAGGAAAGACTTCTTTAAAAACACCAGAGGAGATAAGAAAAATAGGTGATATTACAGGCATTTCTCCAGAACCTCTTGTGTTGGCATCAAAGGCATCTGCCAAAACAGATGCTGTACTCTTACAGGATGGCTATAACATTTATCATCATACATTCTTTTTTGATAGGTGTGGCAATTGGGCAGTGGTGCAGCAGGGTATGAATGAGAGAAAACGCAAAGCAAGGAGGTATCACTGGCTTTCGGGAGTATTTGAGCGATTTGACGAAGAACCACATACAGGAATAATTGCCCCACAGAAGGAGAAAATGGTAATTGATCTTACATCCCGAAGGTCAAGGGAAAACAAAAATAGGATTGTTGAAATCCTTAAAAATGAATCTCCCAATAAGGTAGTTTTAGAGTATAAAAGGGCCATTAAAAGCCTAAGTCTTCCCTTAAGGCATTACATTGTGCCATATAAAGATATAAGCGAAAAGTATCTCTTTAAGATTTTAAAGACCACTTATGACAGAGGTTTTGAAGGATTTGAAGATTTTTACCTCATAAGAGGAGTGGGCCCTTCCACTGTAAGGGCACTTTCAATGCTTGCTGATGTAGTGTTTGGTGCAAAGCCCAGTTTTGAAGACCCTGTGGTTTATTCCTATGCTCATGGAGGAAAGGATGGCTTTCCATATCCTGTAAATAGAAATGTTTATGATAATAGTATCAATGTGATGGAAAATGCTATAAAAAAGGCAAAGATAGGGAAAAAAGAGGAACTTCTGGCACTTTGGAGGCTTTCAAAGGTTTTCAATAGTTGATTGTACGAGGAAAATCTTAAATATTATACATATGGAATTTGCAAAAGAGTATTACGATAGTTTAACAGAGGCATTTTCAAGGAGATTTCTCAATATTTTTGTTGATAGGGAGATAAAGAGGATTAGGAGGTATGGTGGGACGTTCTCCATCATGCTCCTTGATATAGACAATTTCAAGGAAATTAACAACAAATACGGTAAATTGAAGGCTGACAGGGTTCTCGTTGAATTTACAAAGATGATAGATAGTCTTATAAGAGAAGCAGACTTTGTTGTAAGATACAGGGGGGATCTCTTCGTAGTCATCTTACCAAACACAGATGGGATGGGAGCCGAGGTAGTAGGGCAGAGGAT
>CAJXJZ010000014.1 GCA_913055745.1 uncultured bacterium
ATGTTGATGATGCTCCCTTCACCAATGAGGAGAATTGAGGAAACAATCCCCCTTAATCCCTCTTCACCAAGGGGGATAGTAAGAGAAATTCCCCCTTCCGTAGAAGGGGGTGTCCCAAAGGGACGGGGGATGTTTCAACCGAATCTCCTCTTTAATTTTTCAACATAAGACTTATTCTAACCTTAATTTATTTTTAAGAATGAACACCCTTTTGGTCAATATTTAATTTGAGCGAACAATGGCCTATAGTGTAGATTATTTTTGAGGAACCCCGATAAGTTGACTATCCGCAACTTCTCACTTATACTATTAGACTACTTGGGGATGTAGCTCAGCTGGGAGAGCATCGGCTTTGCAAGCCGGGGGTCGGGGGTTCGAGTCCCCCCATCTCCAGAAAAGAAAATGAATCTACTTTTAATTGGCTTATTAAATCTTTTCCCGGTTAGTACTAATAACAAAATTACAAAAACACTACCTCAAAGTTCTGTTCAAATTATTTATTCAAGTAATGGTTTTCTCAAGACAAAATTGCAAAAAATGGTATATAGGAGAAATGGTTTAAGCGTTTTTTGGGACCTTACTAACATTAAATCACTTAAAACTAAAGGGCAATATCTTTCATCAGGCATAGGCTTTTCATTAGAAAAAACCTTTACAAATGGCTTAAGTTTCTCTTTTAAGGGATATTTTGATTTACCTTATAAAAACAATTTAATTATGGGAGGTATGAAATGAAATTAGCAATCTGTGATCCTATAGATGCAAAGGCAATGGATGAGTTAAAAAAACTTGGATTAGAGGTTCTTGACCTCTCTTCCATAGAAAAGGACCAACTTAAAGAACATGTCAAAGACGCGGATATTCTTGTTGTAAGAAGTGCGACAAAAGTGAAGGGAGATCTTTTAAATGCACTCGAAAGTGCAAAATTGATAATAAGGGGTGGGGTTGGCTTGGATAATATTGACCTTGAAGGTGCCAAGAAAAAGGGTATAAAGGTGGTTAACACTCCTGAGGCAAGTTCTATTTCAGTGGCAGAACTCGTTTTTGCTCATATTTTTGCTATCTATAGGCATATTGTGAGGGGAACCTTGGGCATAAAAGAGGGAAAATGGGAGAAAAAAGCACTTAAGGGCAACGAATTATATGGAAAAACTATTGGCATCATAGGAATGGGTAGAATTGGACGAGAGGTTGCAAAAAGGGCAAAGGCATTTGGGATGAATGTAATTGGGTATGATGTTATTGATTTTCCTGAAGAATTTGCTGAAAAGGTATCCTTAGATGAACTCTACGAGCGTTCTGATATTATAACCTTACATGTGCCGCTTATTCCTCAAACAAAGCACATGATAAATAGCGCGTCTATTTCAAAGATGAAGGATGGTGTTGTTATTATAAATTGCTCTCGTGGGGGTGTAGTTAATGAAGAAGACCTCTACAAATACCTTAAAAATGGTAAAGTTAAAGGCGCGGGACTTGATGTTTTTGAACATGAACCTCCAGAAAAATCGCCTTTATTTGAATTGGACAATGTAGTTTTTACACCACATATAGGCGCCTCAACAAAAGAAGCACAATCTCGTATTGGAGTAGAGATTGTAAAGAAAGTAAAGGCCTTTTTGGAAGGTAATCTTTGATAAATCCCATATAAAATTGACAGACTGTCATAAAAAGCCTTATAATATTAAGCGTTATGTTTGATGTAAAATATGGTTTAAACAAACTGCCTGATAAAAATAAAAAAGAGGTTCAACGATTCTTTTTAATGTCTTTAACCGGTAAGAAGGCAGAAAAATCACCTCGACTGAATGTAAGTTTTGTGCTTGATAAAAGCGGTTCAATGGATGGCACGCCTATTGAGAGCCTGAAGTCAGGGCTCAAACGTTCCTTGGATGTATTTACTGAAAACGATAGGATAAGCATAGTTCTCTTTGATAGTATGGTTGAGACATTACTTGAAAATACAAGGCTCTATGGACCAGATAAAAAGAAGGTTAAGCGTCTTATAAATAACATTGATGCAATGGGTGGTACATGTATAGATGAAGGACTTGAGATAGGTTTAAAAGAAATACAAAAGGTTAAACTCCAAGACTATGTTAATTGGATAATACTACTTACTGATGGTAAGAATGATCACGGCTCTGATGAACACGCGTTGGAGGTAGCCAAGAATGCAAGAGAACTTGGTATTTCTATATTCACCATAGGTTTTGGAAAGCATTGGAGCCCCACCTTGCTTGAAAAAATATCTGACATAACAAAGGGCGAGATGTATCATGTCCAAGACCCTAAGGAACTTAAAGAAATTTTTACAGAAAAAGCCACTAAAATAAGAAAAACTGTTGCAAAAAATGTTGAAATTACCATAGATTTATACGAAGGTGTTAATTTTTCTGAGATCACACCTGCATATATTACAAAGCCACAGATTGTTCCCCTTGAACCTGTACTTGATGTTGACCAGTTTATAATTGAAGTGGGGGATATATATGAAGGGAAAACCAAGGATATTTTGTTTCAACTCTTTATGAAAGGAAATCAGAAGTACCTTTTTGATTTTAAAATCAGTTATTATGATACAGAGGGCCAAAGGCAAGAAATGCCATGGGAAAAGGGTGTTGTGCCGTCTTTGTATGAGGATCCAGATAAGGTAAGTGCCACAATAGACCGTCTGAGTGTGTATCTACAATCTGAAATTGTGAATGATTTATTGGAAGGAGGCGCACCTGAGCAAGCACTTACTTTGCTTCAAACCATGCAGTTGACTGCTACTAAGTTAAATGATGATGAACTTAAAACTATAATTGAGCAGAATGTTACTAAGGTCCAGGACGGGATAGAGCTCTCTGATGAAGACCTTATAAAGACTAAGATGTTTACAAAAACGGTGATAAAAGATGACTAAAATATGTCCTATTTGTGGTTATAGAAATAGGGATAGCGCAGAGTACTGTGAGAGGTGCCTTTTTAATCTCTCAGATACAGATGATTTAAATCCAAAAGCCGAGAATGAAGAAGGAATAGAAGGCATGGAGGAAGGACTTGGTGTTTACTGTCCTAATGGGCACTGGAATCCACCAGGTGCCAAGTTTTGTCAAGTCTGTGGCGTTCCATTGGAAGATAAAGATACTCAAGAGGAACTACTATTACCACCAGAAGAATCCGAGGAAGAAGAAAAAGGACAGATAATGAAAATCTACAAACTCGTAAGTCATGATGCCGAATTTCTTGTAGAACTGTCGTTGTACAAAGGCAAGATAAAAGAAATGTTAATTGGAAGAAAGAGCGGGAAAAATATACCTGATGTAGACCTTACTGGGCTTAAAGGTGCAGAAGTGGTTTCAAGAAGACATGCGAATCTTATATTGGACGGTAATGAAGGGGAGATATATGTTGTAGATCTTGGTTCAACTAATGGCACCTTTGTAAACGGTGAAAAATTAAAACCTGGAGAAAAAATAAAATTGAAAATAGGGGATGAGATATTATTTGGAAAAGCCCTTAGATTTGTGTTGGAGGAAGGTTAATTGAAAAGGAGAAAACTCTGTCCACATTGTGGGAGAGAAGTCCTAAAAAATGCTGTATTTTGTCCATATTGTGGATTTGACCTTAGCAAAACAGTTTGCCCAGAATGTTTGAAAAAAGTGGACTTATCCTTGGATATATGTCCCTATTGTGGAAGTCCTTTGAGAAAAGATGTAATTATTCCCGTTCAGATTGAGAGTCTTTCTGACGAAAGGTATAAAATTATTGAATCAAAAGAGAACTACACAATTTTGAAAGAAAACGATATTACCTTAGAAAGATACAAACCCACAACCTTAGAGGATTTCTTCTACACTTCACTGGGAATATTCTATGATGTTATATATACTGATGACGAACATAAGGTACCAGTTCTTTCATTCACACATCCTGTAATGTCCAAAAATGATTACTGGGATATGTTGAAAGAAAAAGAACGCATACATCTTATTTTCAGTCTTCTTAATATGTTTCTTAAGCATCAAAAACTATATATTTCTTCTTCCCCTGTTCTCTTTGACGCTAATGGAAGGTTAATAGTAAATGTAAGCGAAACTGAAAAGGATGGATTTTTAAGTGCAATTGAGTGGCTTAAAGAGTTTATGCGTTCTTTAAATGTAAGTGATAATGCTGTGTTCAAAGATATTATTTTATCCAAGGCGTTTAATGAAGCTAAAAACATTGCTGAGCTTATATCTCTTTTTTATACAGCGTTTGGTACTTTTTTACATGTGGAAATAGAAAGTTTTGCTATAAGTTCACAGGGTCTTGTAAGGGGTCATAATGAAGATAATTATGCAGTGTTGGAGTATCATAAGCAAGGGTTTGATGGTACTGCCCCATATACCTTTAAAACAGGGTTGTTTATCCTCTCAGATGGCATGGGAGGGCACATAGGTGGAGAAGAGGCAAGCAACCTAATAGTTAAAATCGTTTCAGAAGAGATCATATCTTATTTCATAAAGGATCATCCTTTCTTTGATATTGCACCTCTCATAAACAGGGCTATTTCAAGAGCAAATGCGATAGTTTTTGAGAAGAATAGGTATGCAACGAGTGAAAGAGAAAAGATGGGCGCCACCTTAGCAGGTGTACTTTTAGTAGAGAATGAACTCTGGTACTTTAATCTTGGTGATTCTCCTATCATGCTCTTTGATGGTAAAAGTTTGCTCAAGGTCTCAGTTGATGATGTTATGTTAAGCAATAAAAAGGCTCTTACCCAAGCCGTAGGAGTTATCCCTTCTGACAAGTTAATACCACATATCTCAAAATACGACATTCAAAATGAGATTAAATTTCTATTGTGTAGCGATGGGCTTACCGATCTTGTGAAGTTTGGTGAAATAGAGGATGCGTTAAGGGAACATTCACCAAAGGATGCAGCTTCTTTGCTACATTCGCTTGCACTTGAAAGAGGTGGTATTGACAATATTACGATAATAATTGGAAAAATAAGGAGGAATAAACTTTTCTAAAGAAAACGTTATGACAAAGATATGTCCTGTTTGCGGAGCCGAGAATCCAGATAATGCCAAGTTCTGTGGTAAATGTGGTACTCCACTTGAAGAGGGCACAATTGTATGCAAGGTATGTGGAAGCATAAATCCTGCTGGCAGTGAGTTTTGTAGGGTTTGTGGAAGTCCTCTTAAGCCTATTACAAGACTAATTAAAGGGAGATATAGGTTAATCAAGATGATAGGCGAGGGGGGATTTGGAAGGACATACATTGCCACTGATGAACTTCTTTTTGGACGTAAGGTTGTGTTAAAAGAGTTTACGGAAAAAAGGAAAAATTCTGATGTTATTATGAAAGAGGGTATGGTACTTGCCAAACTCAATCACCCTCTTATTCCTAAGATCCATGGCTTTTTTGAGGATAGAGGGCGTATATACCTTGCTCAGGATTATATAGAGGGTAAAACCCTACGTGTGGTACTTGAAACAAAAGGGAAACAGAGTGAAGATTTTGTTCTGAAGGTATTACATGATGTGCTTGATACGATAGCGTATTTACAAAATCAGGACCCGCCCCTTGTACACAGGGATATAAAGCCAGAAAATCTTATAATTTCTAATGGTAAGACCTATCTTGTAGACTTTGGTGCAGTGAAGGAACTATCAAAGGATGCACTAAAGCACAAAACTATCATTTATACAAAGGGTTATGTTTCTCCAGAACAGAGGAAGGGAGAGCCAACACTCTCTTCAGACTTATATTCTCTTGGCGTTGTGGCCATAGAACTCCTTACTGGTATGCATCCTGAAAAATTTGTAGATAAAGATACAAAGGCTATAAACTACAATGTTATCTCTAATTTTAGAACAGAACTCGTGGAATTTTTGGTTAAAATGACAAACAAAGACCAAAGTCTTAGATATCATACGGCAGAGGAGGCATTGAAAGACCTTGAAATGGTAACTAAAATGGCGACTTTAAGAAAATTTATTCAATCTATGGGTATTTCTTCTAACTTTAATGAAGAGCAAAAAAATGCGATCATAAAGTCTGCTGAAGAACTGGGTATTCCTCGGGATAAAGCAAAGATTATAACCCGTGAACTTCAATCTAAATCTCAAAATGCAGAGACAACAAATGCTCATTTGTCATATAAAAAGGGTACAACAACACAGAGTAAAACTTTTAGAAAGGTGTTACATGGACTTATATCAGAACACGACCAAATTCCTGTAAAACTCGTGGGAACCCTCAAATCAATGAATAATAAGGTGGCTAAGATAGAGTTTTCCGTAGATGGGAGTTTGCTCGCTGTGGGTAGTTGGGGTGGAATAGTAAAGGTATTCAGCACAAAAACATGGCAAAGGCTTGTATCACTCAAGGCATCTAAGGGCGTATCCCCTCATGTGTTGGATGTTAAAATCTCTCCTAATGCACGCAAACTCGCATCAGCAAGTGCAAATGGAGAGATACGCGTATGGGAAGTCGGCACATGGCTTTTGGCTAAATTCATACAGGGCTCAGATTTTGAGGCGAATACAGTGGTTTTTTCCCAAGATGAACAGTTCGTTTTTGCTGGTTTTGCAGATGGTAGCATTAAGGCATGGGATACCACTACATTCAATAAAATTTTTGAAGTTTCTGACCTTAATGGGTGGGTTTTAAAACTTGAAACCGTATCAAGATACTTGTTTGCAGGAACTAATAGTGGTGAGATTTACATTTGGGATATTGCACTCCGCAAACTCAAAAAGGTCTTAAAAGGCCACGATGGTTGGATAAACTATATAACCTTTAATGTAATAAATGGTGAGATTATTTCTACGACAGAAGATGGGCAGATAGTTATATGGAGTGCAAGGAATCTTAAGCCTATTTGGAAGGGGCAATTAGCATCAACAAATATTACTGCTATAACTTCAACACCTGACAAAAGTATGTTGATTTTTGCAACAGATGAGGATGTACATGTTTTTGATTTAGAGAATAGGCAGGAGGTGTCAAAGTTCTCCGCTCAACAAAGGGTAACGGCACTCGGTTATGCACCCAAAAGTTTGTACTTTATGAGTGGGGATGAAAGGGGAACATTAAAACTCTGGAAATTCAAGAAGGATTAACTTTTTCTTTTCTTTTTAATCCTTTTATGCGTTCAAGTCTTAATTTTAAAACAAGCCAGAATGCTTCCCAGATAATTTTCTTGGACATCTTTGAATATCCTGCTCGTCTATCAATAAAGATTATAGGCACTTCCTTAATTTTAAAACCATTTATGTACGCGAGAAAATTAATCTCAATCTGAAACCCGTATCCATCTGCTTTCACGCTATCAAGATCAATGGCCTTTAGAACATCCACTTTAATACACTTAAAACCTCCTGTTAGGTCGCGAATGGGAACACCTGTTATCACTCTTGCATAAACATTTGCAAAGTAAGAAAGAAAGAGCCTTGATAGTGGCCAATTTACAACGCTTATACCATCTTTGTACCTTGAGCCTATAACAAGGTCATATTCACCTATCTCTTTAAAAAGCCGTGGGATGTCATTTGGGTTGTGTGAAAAATCTGCATCCATTTGTACAACACAATCATAGTTCTTTTCTATAGCGTATTTAAAACCTGCCACATAGGCAGTACCGAGCCCCATCTTCTTTTCTCTCTGTAATAGGTGTATTCTCTCATCTTGTTTCATAAGGCCTTTTACTATTTCTCCTGTGCCATCCGGCGAATTGTCATCTACAATTAAAATATGGGATTTTGGAGTAACTTTTAGGACTGCCTCAATGATGCCTTTAATATTTTCCTTTTCATTGTAGGTCGGTATTATGACAAGGGACTTCACATCAATTATGATACTGTATTACGTTAGTTTGTCAAAATTTTATTCTTAAGAATTTACAATCTCAACTCAATAGAAGGGGGAGTTAAACTCCCCCTTTTATCTCTATTTTTCTTCCTCTTTCTTTCTTGATTCAAGCCAGAGCAATTCTTTCCAGTTTTTCTCTATTTCGTCCTGGATCTCTTTGATAAGTTCAGGCCTTTTCATTATGTGCTTAAATCTTCCCTGATGCTTCAAGAACTCTTCTACAGGGACAAACTTCCTGGGCTTATAGTTTACCTTCCAATAGCCATCTTCATATTCGTAAAGTGGCCAGAACCTCGTTTCTACAGCGAGTTTTGTAAGTTCTATACTCATATTTTCGGGTGTGCCCCATCCAGGAGGACAGGTGGATAAAACCGCTACGAATGCAGGGCCATCCACCTCTAAACCCTTCTGAAATTTCTTAACAAGGTCATTCCAGAAAGCAGGTGAACCCTGTGCTGCATACCTTGGCCTATGCATAGCAATAATCTTTGTAAGGTCTTTTCTTGGCTGCTGTTTACCAGGAATTACAGTCCCTGCTGGAGATGTTGTAGTATGGGCATGTAATGGTGTAGCACTTGACCTTTGAATACCAGTGTTCATATAGCCTTCATTATCATAGAGGACATAGAGAAAGTCATGTCCCCTTTCAATAGCACCAGAAAGTGCTTGAAGTCCAATATCGTAGGTCCCACCGTCTCCACCGATAGCAACAAATTTTACAGGTTTCTTTGCATTTTTAATCTTACCCCTCTTCAGAAGGGCCTTGTATGCCCTTTCTATGCCACTTATTGTTGCTCCAGCATTTTCAAAGGCGTTATGCACCCATGGAACAGGCCATGCACTGTATGGCATAATGGTGGTTACAACCTCCATACAACCTGTAGCATTTGCTATAACAAGGTCATAATCTGCACCTGCTGCAAGTAGCATTCTTATTATTGAAGGAAAAGCACAGCCTGCACAGGCTCTATGCCCGGGCGCAAATCCCTGTGACCTTTCTGCAAGTTGTTTTAAATTGAGTCTTTGCATTCTATCCTCCTTATTCCCTCACTCCAATAAAGGAGTACAAAGGTAATTCTTTACCATCTTTTAGGTCTTTTATCATACTTAAAACAGTATTCGCCTGCTCATCATCAAAGTCTCTTCCACCGAGTCCGAAAACAAAGCCTGTTATCTTAGGCCTTTTTTCTGCATCGTAGAGCGCTGCCTTTACCTCCTGCAGCATTGGACCACCCAAAGTAGAATGTGTCTCCGCCCTATCCATAACACCAACTGCCTTTATTCCACTAAGGTATTTTTTAACCTCTTCATATGGGAATGGACGGGTGATTCTAAGTCTTAATAGACCTACCTTTTCACCTTTTTCCCGCCATTCATCAATGATTTCCTTCAGTGTACTTGCAGCCGAACTCAAGGCCACCACAGCATACTCTGCATCATCCAGCCTGTATGGTTCCACAAAGGCAGGAATATCAGTTCCAAAAGTGTCGTTGTATTTCTTAGTAATTTCCAAAATGACTTTCTTGGCGTTAAACATTGCCTCCATTTGCTGTCTTTTATGCTCAAAATAGTAATCTTGCAGGTCTAATGGTCCAACAGTCACAGGATTTTCAAAATCAAATAGATTATACAACGGCTTTCTTTCTCCAATAAATTTCTTAACTTCTTCATCGGGTAGTGTATTAACAACTTCCATCTCATGACTTATGATAAATCCATCAAGCATCACCATTGCGGGTAGATTAACAGTTTCTGCAATTTTTATAGCCATAATAACAGAGTGATATGCCTCATTGGCATTTTCTGTGTAAATCTGTATCCAACCTGAATCTCTTGAGCCCATGGTATCTGAATGATCACCATGTATATTGATCGGTGCAGAAAGGGTCCTATTGGCTACAGCCATAACAATGGGTAATCTTAAGCCTGCAGCAATATATTGAATTTCATGCATCAGTGCAAGGCCCTGGGATGAGGTGCCTGTCATAACCCTTGCGCCTCCAACAGAAGCACCAACGCAAGCGCTCAGCGCAGAATGTTCAGACTCTACTGGAATAAACTCCGTATCCACTTCTCCATTCGCTACATACTTGGAAAAAATCTGCACTATCTCAGTTGCAGGTGTAATAGGATATGCAGCCACAACATCGGGATTTATCTGTTTCATGGCATAGGCATAAGCCTCGTTCCCTGTTAAAGCCATTTTTATAAATGTTCCCTTCTCCATTATACCTCCTCCTTCTCCATCGTAATGGCCTTAATACTTGGAGGACAGACCTCTGCACATATCCCGCAACCCTTACAGTGATCATAGTCAACGCCTTTTATTTTCCCGTTCTCTGTCAGTATAGAAGAATCTGGACAATAAAGCCAGCATAGATGACAGTGAGTACATTTGTCAAAATTAATTACTGGCCTTTCGGTCCTCCAATCGCCAGTTTTAAACTCTGGTGAATTGGGAGCACCTGGGATAATAGCACCTTCTGGTAATTCCTTCCAGGATTTTAGTTTCATGACTCTTTTACCTCCTCATAGGCCTTTTTTATAGCCTCCATATTTTTCTTAACAATATCTTCCCTATACTTCATCTTAAGCCTTGCTTCTACGCTCTTTAAAAACTCATCAAATGGAATGGCACCTGTTGCCTTAACAAATGCTCCAAGCATTGGGGTATTGGGAAGGTTCCTTCCGATAATAGATTCTGAAATAGCAGTTGCGTTGACAGCAAAGAGTTTGTTTTTGATATTGAATTTTTCTTTGATCTGGTTTGGCTCAAGTCCTGAGTTTATTATAAAGATTGTGTCTTCTCTTATCCCAAGCCAAACCTTTTCTGTATTAAGAAGTGTTGGGTCAAGTATCATAATAACATCAGGGCTCTTGATGCCATAATGAATTCTTATAGGCTCATCCGCTATCCTATTGTATGCTGTAACAGGTGCGCCTCTACGTTCAGGTCCATATTCAGGGAATGCTTGAATATACTTGCCTTGTTGCATCATGGCTTCTCCAAGTAAAAGGGCTCCTGTTTTGGCGCCCATTCCTCCTCTTCCATGCCATCTAATCTCCAGATATTTTTTACCCATTTGTAACTCCTTTTAGGTTTTTATAATTATAACGCATAAATGGCGTTCCTGCAAATTAAATGGTATATGTTTCAAGGCTTTTTCTTGACCATACTTACTTTATGTTTTAACATAAATACATTGGAATGCTTTGAAGGAGGAGAAGATGATTGAAATAAGGATGCATGGAAGAGGAGGACAGGGTACGGTAGTGGCGTCAAAAGTCCTTGCTGACGCAGCATTTAAGGATGGCAAGTATAGCCAATCCTTTCCACAGTATGGTGTGGAAAGGAGAGGAGCGCCAGTAACCGCCTTTACGAGGATTGCGGACAGTGAGGGCGAGCTTATTGTAAGGTCTTTTATATACGAGCCTGACCATGTAGTGGTGCTTGATCCAACTCTTTTGTCCACTCAAAATATCCTTGAAGGGCTAAAGAAGGGAGGATGGATAGTAATAAATACACCAGAAGACCCATCCAGTTTTGATATACCAGAGGATTTCAAGGTTGCCACAGTTGATGCAGCAAGTATAGCGATAAAATGGAGGTTGGGTTCAAAAACACAACCCATTGTAAACACGGCCATTTTAGGCGCCTTTTCGAAAGTAACTGGTATTGTTTCCATGGAAGCGCTTCAAAAGGCCATAATGGAGAATGCTCCAGTAAAGAAGGAAGAGAATGTAAATGCAGCAAAAGAGGCATTTGAAAGTGTGAAAATAAGGAGTTGATTATGGACAAAGGACCTATTGAATTCACTGATAAAGTAGTAAAAATATCATCTGAAAAGGACCTCCCCGAGGCCCCTATATCACAGGGATTTACCCTGACCAACAAGACAGGCTCATGGAGGAATGTAAGGCCTGTCCTAACAGAACAGAATGCTCCATGCCAGAATGCATGCCCTCTAAAAGTATGGGTTCAGTCGTTTATAGACCTTCTAACCCGTGGGATGCCAGAAAAGGCCGCATTAGAGATACTCAAAAATAATCCATTTCCTCTTCTTACACGTAAACTATGTAAGGCTAAATGCGAGATTGCGTGTAATAGAAGAAAGTATGATGCGCCTATTTCTATTAGAGAACTTGAGGGATTCGTAGGAAATATAGGTTATGAAAAAGGCATATTCCCCGAAAGAGGAGAGGTATTGAACAAGAAGGTTGCGGTTTTGGGAAATTCTGAATCTGTAATGAGTGCTGCCTATTTTTCCTTTTTGTATGGGATGGATGTTGACCTTTATACAACAAATCCATTTGAGGGACTTGAACTTACAAAAGAGGAGATAGAGAGGGAAAAACGAAGGCTACAGGATATGGGGATAAAGATAATTTCAAAGGAAGCCCCTTTAGATGAACTTTTAAACGATTACGATGCTGTGATTACCGATACCAAAGAAGTAGAGAATAAACTCACCTTCCAGACAGACAATGAAAAACTCTATGTGGTAAAGCCAGAGAGAAAGGATTTCTCACGAGACCTTTATTTTGGTAAAAGGGCTGCAAAATCTGTTTATCAATATTTAAGTGGTGAAGGTATCCAGAAAGACCCACCTCCACCTCGCTCTGTTTCATTTAATAACATAGTATTGGATTACTTTGAGCCAGCAGAGAGGATAGATAAGATCAATACAATGGAAGATGCTATAAAAGAAGGAAATAGATGCTTTTCCTGTGGACACTGTAATTCGTGTGGAAACTGTTATGTATTCTGTCCAGACGCGGCAATCTCCTGGGAAAACAATTTGCCAGTTATAAATTACGACTACTGTAAGGGCTGTGGTATATGTGTAAATGAATGTCCAAGAAATGTACTTGTACTTGTACCTGAAAGGGGGTAGAAATGAGTTTAAAAAAGGTTTTAACAGGAAATCATGCTGTATCTTATGGGGCAACCTCAGCAAGGGTTCAGGTCATATCTGCATACCCTATAACGCCCCAGACAACGATTGTAGAACTTCTCTCCGAGATTGTTGCAGAGGGAAAACTTGACGCCATTTTTGTTAATGTGGAATCAGAACATTCTGCGATGAGTGCATGCATAGGCGCATCTGCTGCAGGCGCAAGGGCCTTCACGGCAACCAGTGCACAGGGCCTTGCTTTAATGCATGAAATGCTCCACTGGGCTGCGGGCGCGAGATTGCCTATAGTAATGGCCAATGTAAACAGAGCCATGGCTCCCCCATGGTCCATATGGACAGATCAAAACGACTCATTGGCACAGAGGGATACAGGATGGATGCAATTCTATACAGAGTCAAACCAGGAGGCTTATGACTATGTGATATTAGCGTACAAAGTGGCAGAACAGGTGCTCCTTCCTACAATGCTCGTACTTGATGCCTTTGTGTTATCCCATACATCAGAACCTGTTGAAATATACGATCAGGAAAAAGTGGATGAGTTTTTACCCCCTTATGAGCCCAAATTTGTCATAGAGCCTGGCAAACCTTTAGGTTATGGTGCACTTGCTAAGCCCGATACATATATGGAGTTTAGGTATAAAATGCAAAGGTCCATGGAACGTGCTGTAAAAGTGATAGAAGAAGAGACAAAGAAGTTTAACGACATGTTCAATAGAAACTATGGCCTTGTAGAGCCTTATATGATGGATGATGCAGACTATGTGATAGTCACTTCTGGTGCAATGACTTCCACGGCAAGGGCTGCTGTTCATGAATTGAGAGAAGAAGGGAATAAGGTAGGGCTTTTGAAAATGAAAACCTTTAGGCCTTTCCCATTTGAGAAGGTTAGAGAATATCTATCTGGTAGAAAGAAAGTGGCTGTATTGGATAGGAACATCTCATTTGGCCATCACGGTATATTCTATGAAGAAATAAAGTCAGCCATGTACCAAGTAGAGCCAAAGGTTCCGATACATGGATACATTCTTGGCCTTGGGGGAAGAGATGTTACCAAAAAAGATATAAAGGAAATTTATGAAGACCTTCAAAAACGAGAAGAACTCTCAGAGATTGTATGGAAGGGGGTAAAGTTATGATTATGAGAAACTGGACCGTTCCAATGGAGGAAAACCTCCTTAAGGGGCATGTTGCATGTCAGGGATGTCTTGGCGCACTCTCCATGAGACTTATGTTAAAGGGACTTGGAACTAATGTTGCCGTCGTTATTCCTGCATGTTGTTGGACGATAATTTCTGGAGATGTGCTCTACCATGCGTTGAAAGTTCCTGTATTTCACACAGCCTTTGAAACAGCGGCTATAACCGCAACAGGTGTAAAAGCAGGCCTTACAATGAGAGGTAAGGGTGATACAACTGTCCTCGCATGGGCAGGGGATGGAGGAACATTTGATATAGGACTTCAGGCTATATCGGGCGCTGCAGAGAGGAACGAAGACATTATTTATGCTGTTTATGACAATGAGGCATATATGAACACTGGGATTCAGCGTTCAAGTGCTACCCCTTATGGCGCATGGACAACCACGACGCCAGCAAAAAGACCCGAAGATAAACCTAAGAAGGATATAGTAGAGATCCTTGCAGCCCATAGAGTGCCTTATGTTGCGACTGTTACCCCTGCATATCCTGAAGACTTTTTAAGAAAGGTGGAAAAAGCAAAGAAAATAAAGGGATTTAGATTCTTCCACATTCTATCTCCATGCCCTCCTGGATGGAAGATGCCATCAGATTATTCAGTGCAGGCAGCAAGGCTTGCTGTACAGACAAAGGTTTTCCCATTGCTTGAGATAGAAAATGGAGAAAAATACACCATAAACTATGAGTATCCAAAGGATGTGCCTTTAGAAGAATATTTAAAACTTCAAGGAAGATTTAAACACCTCTTTAAGACACCCGAGAAGATAGAGCACATCAAAGAACAGGTAAAAAAGAGATGGGATTACCTTCTTATGAGACATAAACTCACACATGGCACAACAGATAACATAGTAAGAAAGGTATTCTACAAGTAGGAGGGAAGATGAAAAAGAGTGGATGGACACTATTAAAAGATAAGAAGCAGGATATTGAGCATTTTGCCAAGGATTATATGGATTTTATTAGTTTTGCTAAAACAGAAAGAAGGGTGGTAGACTATATACTGAATAAACTGAAGGACAAGAAAGACTTTTTTATCGTAAACAACAGAGGAAAGGCCATTGCGATATATAGAAAAGGCAAAAGGCCATTGAAGGATGGCATAAGATTTGTTGCAGCGCATATTGATGCCCCACGCATTGATTTAAAGCCTGTATCTGTGTATGATGACGAACAATCAAAACTCGCGCTCATGGAAACCCATTATTACGGCGGAATAAAAAAATATCAGTGGGTTGCAAGACCCCTGAGTATTATAGGGACTGTAGTCAAGGAAGATGGAACTTCCATTGAAGTAGAAATAGGAGAGGATGATCAAGATCCTGTATTTACATTCAGTGACCTTTTGCCCCACCTTGCACGGAAGGTGCAGTATTCAAAGACTCTTGGCGAGGCGATACCAGCTGAGAAACTTGACCTTTTAATTGGTAATTATCACGAGGAAAAAGAAAAAGAAGACAAAGAAGGATTCAAGATCAAAGAATACATCCTTGATTTAATAAGGGACAAATATGGGATAGAAGAAGAAGATTTTGTCTCCGCTGAACTGGAAGTTGTACCTTCAGGAAAGGCAAGAGAGGTAGGTTTTGACAGGAGCATGATAGGAGCATACGGACACGATGATAGGATTTGTTCCTTTGCTGCATTTAGAGGCATCCTGGATGCCAAAGAGCCCATATGGCCACAGGTTGTATTGCTCTTTGATAAAGAAGAGATAGGTTCAGACGGAAACACTGGTGCAGCATCGTTTTTCCTTGAATATGCAACCTTAAAGATAATGGAGCATGAAGGAGAGGATGCAAACGCATTAACATTAAGGGAAGTGCTTTTTAAATCTCAGGCTATTTCTGCTGATGTTTCAGCCGCTGTAAATCCAGAATGGAAGGAGGTATATGAACTCAAAAACGCACCCATTATGGGAAATGGAATAGCACTTTTGAAGTACACAGGACATGGTGGAAAGTATGGAGCAAATGATGCCCATGCAGAATATGTATCGAAGATAAGAAAGATTTGGAATAAAAACAATGTTCCATGGCAACCTGCTGAGTTGGGCAAGGTAGATGAGGGAGGCGGTGGAACTGTGGCAAAGTTCCTCTCCCGTAGTGGAATAGATACCATAGATGCAGGCCCTGCACTTTTGGGTATGCATTCTCCATTTGAGATCGTTTCAAAGGTAGACCTATATTCGTCCTACCTTGCATACAAGGTATTCTTTGAAGAAGAATAGTATTAAATTCTAAAGGCGGGGCATTTTATGCCCCGCTTTTAAATTTTAGCAACAAATATGCCAATTAAAATGTAAAAAAATGTTCTAAGGTTATATTCTCGAAAGCAAGCATAGCAAGACTTTCCAGTTTAATAAGTTTTTGCCACAAAATGTATCAGCATTTGGTTTTATAGTACAATTTAAAAATCTCTATTTTCCCTGTAATTTTAAGCGTTCCCGTCTTTTTACGGTTTTGGCATAGATTTTGTAAATATTATTTTGTAACTTAAACAGGAGGTGTAAGATGAAGTTAAAAAAGATGGCTGCACTGATACTCGGAATAGTAGCAGTAAGTGTAATAACACTATGGCCGGTAAGAAGTATGGCTCTAATCACTCACATAGGGTCGTATAGCAATGTAATAATGGGTGATGATGATGACGATAAACTTCCTCCTCCACCTTACACAGTACCAAGCCCAGAAGGAACACAAACTTCAAATGGATAATAATGCAAAAAGGGAGGCAATCTGCCTCCCTCTATATTTCTTTTAAGATACCAAGAAGTGTTTTTACACCATTTTTGATCTCATTTTTATGTTTAACATATTGGGCAGCATTTGCGCCCATCTTATAAATTCTCTCTGGATTTTCTACCAATTTTTCCATATAATGTGCCAATAGGGATGGCTGTGATGGTGGTATGATGAAACCATTATAGCCGTGAAGGATTAAATCCGTTGCAGCACCTGTAGTAAAGGTTGCAATGGGTACCATCCCTGCAGCCATTCCCTCTGCGAGAGCCACACCCCAACCATCATAGAGGGAGGGAAAAAGGAAAATATCCCCTCTTTGGTATATCTTTGGTAACTCTTCATATCTTACAAAGCCATAAAGGTGAACCTGCGTAGCATAGGATGATGTTTTTCTTTTTATTATGTCATATAAGGGACCATCTCCTACGATATGCAAATGTACCTTCTCTCCATAATCGTTATATACCTTCTCAAAAGCATCTTGTATATCAAGAACGCCTTTTCTCTTAATCAATTGTCCACTATAAAGAAAGTTTATCTTGGACCCATCGGGTCTATGCCTTCTATAAAACCTTTCTGTATTGATATGATATGGAAAGACGAAGGTTGGGACCTTTGTTGTTTCATAATAGAGCCTTGCAGCCACCTCTCCAATACCAAGGATCGCACGTGCATGCTTTAAAAGTTTTAAGACTGTAATGTTTTTAACATATAATTTGTTTAATCTTATTTTCTCTCCCCAAAAAATCCATGGTATTTTTTTAATGGTGAGATAGAACATTGCGCGTATGAATGCCGGCAAGTTATAACCTGAGACAATAAAGAGTGTGTCTTTTTTTGCAATATTGTTCCATATATTAAGTGTATTTCCTCTTAAAAATATATGATCATGTTCTATGTTTACTTCATAATGCCACTTTCTCTCAGGCTCTGTTTTCTTAACGTATATAACAGTAAGATTCACCTTCTTCCCGAGTGCATTAAAAAAATCTACCTGATATGGACTTGGCATATTTGTTATAACAACTAATTTTTCAAAATTCATAATGATTATTGATTAAGTGTATCTCTTTGCTTTTTGTAAAGATAGATTTATAATATAGTCATGCAAAAAAGTGTAGAATTGAAAGTAAAAGAAAAGGTAGATATTCTTAGAGGGCATCACATACCGCTTACCACTACAAGACTGGTTCTTCTTCGGTTTATTGCCTCTAAGGTAGGACATTTCTCTGCTGAGGATATCTATGATGCGCTCAAGGAAGAGTATCCATCCCTCTCTATTGCAACGGTATACAACAATATGTCTCTTTTTGCGAGATTGGGTATTGTTCAGGAACTTCGTATAAAAAGGGATAAAGTAGTCTATGACACCCGCCCTGACCCCCATGACCATTTTCTTTGTCTTATATGTGGTAATATTTATGATATAGAAACGCCACAGCGTGAACTTCCACAGGAGATTGAAGGGCACAAGGTATATTCGGCGCAGACCTATTATTATGGTGTCTGCAAAAATTGCCGAAAGTCTTAGTCCTTCCAAGTCTGACTTATAATCCGTAATAACTCCGCTGCGACCTCTTTATCACCTGCTATTATGTTGCCCGTTGATAGATAGGTATTGTCTCCATTAAAGTCCATTACTACACCACCTGCTTCCTCTACTATCAAACTGCCTGCTGCAATGTCCCATATGGATAGTCCGTATTCAAAAAAACCGCTAAAAGTGCCCTTTGCGGTATATGCAAGATCAAGTGCCGCAGAACCTGCCCGTCTCACTCCTGAGAATGTCTCAAACACCTTTTTGAATATGAGAAGATACGGATCTAATTTATCCTTATGCTTAAAAGGGAAGCCTGTTGCAATGAGCGCAAGTCTTAATGGATTGGGTCTTTTTACATATATTCTTTTATGGTTTAAGTACGCCCCTTTACCTTTAACAGCATGAAAAACATCCTCCCTTATAGGCTCATAAATAACACCTAAGATGGGATTTTTATCCTTTAAGAGTGCAATAGAAATAGAAAAAAAAGGTAAGCCATGCAAAAAGTTCTTTGTTCCATCAAGAGGGTCTACCACCCATGTAAGTAAGCCTTCATTATCGCCACCTTCTTCTTCACCAAGAAAGCCTATATTACTGTCATAGGATAGAAGAATGTCTTTTATTACCTCTTCGGATTTTATATCAGCCTCTGAAACAAAATCATTTTTTGCCTTTTCAAAAGAATCCTCTATATGAATTTTATCAAAATACGACCTTAAGACCTTTCCCCCTTCTTTTGCCGCCTTTATGGCTATTCCGAGAGCATCTTCCATAGTTCTTCAAGGTTTTCTGCTACATAATCTGGCTTTCTCTTATGTTCTATATCCCCTCTCTTGGTTGCGCCAGTTAATACGAGTGCTGTTTTTATCCCTGCACGAAAACCAGATAGGATATCTGTTTCATACCGATCTCCTACTATTAGCGTTTTATGTGGTGAAGTATTCAATATACGGAGCGCCTCACCCATTATGGGCATGTGGGGTTTTCCAATAATGTATGGCTCTCTTCCTGTTGCTTCTTTTAAATAGGCTATTTGTGCCCCATTTCCTGGAATATTGCCCTCCTCTGTAGGAAGCGTTTTGTCTGGATTGCAACCTATGAAGATGCCACCATTTAATAGCAAAATAGCGGCTTTTTTCATCTTCTCGTATGTTATATTTGTATCATAACCTACAGCGAGAATGGAAGCAATTGTGGGGTCGTATGTGATCTCTATGTTATTTTTTATAAGTTCTGATAAGAGCCCATCCTCTCCTATGGGAAATACGACAGGATCTTTGTAATGCCTTTTTATATATGTTGCAGTTGCCTTCGCAGATGTTAGTATCTCGCGAGGGTTTGCCTTTATTCCCATCTTATTTAGTTTCCTTCTGTAATATTCAACTGTTCGCTGGGAGTTGTTTGTAAGGAAAAGTATCTTTATGCCCTTTTCTCTTAAGAGTTGAACAAAACGGTCTGCAAAATGGAGCATGGTATCTCCACGATAAATTGTCCCATCGAGGTCTAAAATTACGCCTTCTACCATTTTATCACAATTGCCCCATAAATGAAGCCTGCGCCAAAGGCATCAAGTACTATAATCTGACCCTCCTTTAAAAGTCCCTTTTCGTACATTTCATTAAGAGCAATGGGAATGGATGCTGAAGAGGTATTCCCATACTTATCTATGTTTATATAGACCTTCTCCTCTGGTAGGCCCAATTTCTTCCTCGTTGCATCAATTATTCTCTTGTTTGCCTGATGAGCAACAAGCCAGTCCACTTCACTTGGTGAAATACCTGCATTTTCAAGTGCTTTTATCGCTGCCTCCTGCATACCAACAACAGCATGTTTAAATACCTCCCTTCCCTGCATTTTGATAAAGTGCTCCCTGTTTTTTATAGATTCTTCTGAACATCTCTTTCTGGTTCCACCAGCAGGCATTATTAAAAGGTCTCCGAGTTTGCCATTGCCCTTTAGATAGGAACCAAGAAAATGCTCTTCATCGCTCTTTGTAATCACAGCAGCACCTGCGCCGTCTCCAAAGAGAACACATGTTCCTCTGTCAGTATAATCTGTTATCTTGGTTAATGTCTCTGCACCTATGACAAGGATGTTGTTATAGTTAGGTATGGATAAAAAACCTCTTGCTATTTCTAATGTATATACAAAACCAGGGCATGCTGCCTCTATGTCAAAGCATGCAGCGTTTTCTGCACCAATATTTGCCTGAACAAGGCATGCTGTTGCAGGAAACCAATAATCATGAGTCGCAGAAGCAACAACAATCATATCCAAGTCCATAGGTGAAATACCTGCTCTGTCAAGTGCCTTTTTGGCCGCCTCTGTTGCAAGTGTGCTTGTGTATTCATTGTCCTTTGTTATATGCCTTTCTTTAATACCTGTTCTCGTTGTTATCCATTCATCTGATGTATCCACCATTTTTTCAAGGTCTTCATTTGTAAGTATTTTCTCCGGCACATGTGCCGCAATTGATAGTATCTTTCCTCCCATACATACCTCCTATGTTAAAATATAAAGGGTATTTTTCCCAAAAAGATTGTAAAAGACATATTCACAAGGGGTCTTAAAATCATCCCAAGTATATCAATGCCCAAAAAAGACGGTATAAGTAAAATAAGGATTAAAAGCCATAGTCCACCTCTTTCTAATTGGAATTTTAAATCTCTATCTTTTATGAAATACGAGGCTATTCTCCAACCATCTAAGGGTGGCACTGGTATGAGATTGAAAAAACTTAATATAAAACTTATGAATGCAAAATAGATGAAAAGGGATAATACAATTTGTGGAAGCACAGGATAAAAAAATCGGGCTATAAGGGCACTTAAAGCACCTGTTATGAAGTTAGAGAAAGGTCCTGCAAGCGCTACGAAAACCATATCCCTTTCAGGATTTCTAAAATAGTTTGGGTTTACAGGCACAGGTTTTGCCCATCCTATATGAATAAGTAAAAGGAGTATAAATCCAATAGGGTCTATATGGGGTATGGGATTTAAGGTCAATCTACCTGCCATTTTTGCTGTAGGGTCTCCAAATTTATATGCCACATAGCCGTGAGACACTTCATGGATAGTAAGGGCTAAGAGTATACAAGGTAAGAGAAGTAAAAATGTATAAATCGAATTCATGCGAATAATACTCCTATTATTATACCCAAAGTGGCACCTGTCAGCACCTCTATTGGGGTATGACCTAATAATTCTTTTAAACTCTTATGTTCTATGACCTTACCCTTTCCTATTTCTTTTATCAATGTATTAATAATCTTTGCCTGCTCCCCTGCAGCCCTTCTAAGTCCTGCCGCATCATACATTATAATCAAACTAAAATAGAGTACTACAGCAAAAATAAGGGAATCAAAGCCTTTTCTTATACCTACCATAGTAGAAAGACACATTACAGATGCAGAATGTGAACTCGGCATCCCACCTGTGGTAAAAAGCCATTCTAAATTAGGCCTTTTGTCTTTTATCCAGTAGATTATAAATTTTATTCCCTGTGTAAAAAAGCCTGTAAAAAGCGTGACCCAGAATATGTCATTTTTTAGGATTTTTACAAACATTAGTAGGTTCTCTCTATAATAAACCTTGCAATTTCCTTTAATATGTAAGAATTATCAACAGTATCAAGTATATTTATGGCATTATCTACGAGTTTTTGTGCCTCCTTCTTAGCGTTTTCAAGACCATGGACCTTAACCCATGTGCATTTTCCACTTTGCCTGTCCTTACCTGGTGTTTTTCCTAACTCCTCCGGGGTAGAGGTTTCATCAAGTATGTCATCCACAATCTGAAATGCAAGCCCCATCAATGTACCTACTTTTGAAAGTTTTTCAAAAGTGTGTGAATTACTCCCTGCTGCAACTGCTCCTATTTCAATGCATGCCCTCAAAAAAGACGCTGTCTTTTTCTCGTGTATATACCTTACAATATCCTCATTACAATCTGCCTTTCTCTCTGTCTCTACATCCATTACTTGCCCACCTATGACTCCATTAATTCCTATCTCTTTTGAGATTATCTTCATAATAGTTACGAGTTTATCCGGTGGGAGAGTGGACTTAAGTAACAAGTTAAAACTCTCAATAAATAGAGCATCTCCAGCAAGTATTGCCATGGCCTCACCAAATACCTTGTGGTTTGTCGGTTTACCTCTCCTTAGGTCATCGTTGTCAAGTGCTGGTAAGTCATCATGTATAAGGGTGAAGGTATGGATAAATTCCTGCGCTATAGCAACAGGCATTATTTCACTTTTATCATTTTTACCAAACATTTCATAGGTACAGAGTACGAGTATAGGACGAAGCCTCTTCCCACCTGCAAGGAGGCTGTATCTCATGGCTTTCCTTAATATAGAAGGGCCCTCCCCACTTTCGGGGAGGTACCTTTCTATATACTCATCAACTTCTTTCTTACGAACTTTAAGATACTCTTCTATATTAAGCATTCAAAACCGCTTTAATTATATCCTCTGGAATATCATATTTTTTCAAAAATTCTTCCCTTTCTTTCTTAATTTTTTGCACCCATGCCCTGTATTCGTCCATTCTACCTTGTTTTTCATATAAAATTATAGGATTTAGAATCTCAGGTGGTACAAGTTTGACGAGTTCGCTATTGTCTTTATGCTCCACATCCACAACAAAATACCCAAAATCAGGGTCCTTTTTCCATACTATTTTATCCCTTATCATGTACTCAAGCATCAAGGAAGAATGCTTTATCTTTACCTTTAGAGCCCTGCCTTCCTTCTCGTCAAGGGCATCCCCTCCTACATATCCTGTGTTCATCATCCATAGAACCATTCCTGGAAACTTTGGTAAGAGCTCTACAAATCTAATGGCCTGCAATCTATGGTGTCGTGGAAAAAAAGGCTGTGTAAAGGGAGAGCGTGTCTTTCCCCTTTCTTTTCCAGCGGCAGAGGTTTTTGTCGTCTCTCCAAGCATAAAGTATCCTGCTGCCTGTTCCGCGGATGAAAATTTTACAATGCCCGGTGTTGCTGCATCCTTTCCTTCATCCCTATTTAAAATACCAAAGAACTTTATAGGTGGGACATTTCTGAGATCACCCGCATCTTTTATGGCACTCATAGGAATAACTGACCTACCATTCTGTGTCCATACAACGAAATCCCACCCATCTTTTGGTATGCCGTATTCGTCAACAACTTCTTCTAATTTTACCTCACCTTTTATGTATTTTTCTACATTTTCCTCTGGAGCGCCTGTTTTAATAAGGAGATCCTTTAATTTTGATACTTCCTTAGGGGAAAGTGTCGTCTTTGAAAAATCGTATTCTCCTGTATCTATATCAATATAGACATTTTCCAACCAAGCGTCTTTGTTAATCGTACCTTCATATATAACAGGCTCATTCTCCTTTTGGAGTCCAAAGGTCTTTGCAAAGCATCCATTTTCTGTAATGGACATATTGCCATCTGGCCAAAGTACTACCATGTCATCCTGAAGAGGTTTTGTTACATCCCCCTGTTTTGAGAAGGTTGTGGTTGTCTTACCTGTTCCGGAAAGGCCCAAAACAGCAAGGGTGTACTCCTTATCACCAACTTTTACCGCCTTTGCACCAGAGTGTAACACAAGACCACCCTTTTGATATACATAATCACAGAGCATTCTGAGTATGCCTTTTTTGCTTTCTCCAAAATAATCCGCTCTGAGCACATAGGTTGTATAGGATTCAAGGTCAACAATTATAGCCTGCTTACCAGGCATCTCTGGAACCTCTAATCCTGGAAGATAGAAGAGCCTGAAAAGTGGATTGAAAGGCTTTTTGAGTTGTTCTTCTGTTTCAACCATCTCTCTTGGAAAGGCAAGTATCTGTTGCATCCCGGCGACATTGGCTCCTTCTAAGTCATAAAAAAGTTGAACAGATACAGCATATTTGGGATCAAGTCCATAGTATCCTTGTATCTCTATAAGTACCCCTTGCTCTTCTATGTACTTGTGGGCTTTATCTATGAGTTTTTTCGCCTTATCTGGACTTATTACATTATGTGAATAAAGATGTGCATTTTTTTCATCATCAACAACATAGGTATATTTAGCCATTCTCGCTTTGTTGCGTGCTATCTTATCAATATTACCGTATTTTTGAGAGACGAGTGCGGCAGGTGTGTATTTTAGAGCCATTTCCCTGAGTTCAGCCTGCGTAGGATTTGTTATATATTTTACATTAAAGGGATACAACTCTTCATAAGGTTTTTTTAAACCCAAACTCATATCTACCCCCCTATTTTATTTGCAGTTTTGAAAGATGCGAAAGCGCACCTTTATGCTGTGGAGAAAGTTCAAGCACCTTTTCATAATACTCTCTTGCCTCTTGTAACCTATTGAGTAATTCATTCAAAAGCCCCATATGGAAAAGCGCCTCTATATTATCCGGCTCTTCTTTTAAAACCCTTTTTAAGTATTTTTCTGCTACTTTAAACCTATTGCTTATAATATAGAACTTTGCTTCTTCTAAATAATATTTGATCTCTTCGTCTTTCATCTTGCAGCCTTATCCAGTTTGGCAATATCTTTGTTTTTGCCCAATACAACGAGAATGTCTCCCTCTAAAATCTTTACTGAAGATTGTGGCGCCATGATGAGTGTCTCCCTGTAATCTACATCCCCTGTCTTTTCATCTCTATATGGGTCTTTGCGTTTTATCGCAATGATATTAACGCCATAAGTATTTCTTGCGTCTGTTTCTTTTATGGTCTTATCCCAAAACTCCTTTGGAGATGCAACCTCTGCTATAGAATAATCTTCTGCGAGTTCAAGGAACTGAAAAATAGAGGGGGAAGATAAAATCTCTGCGAGCCTAACTCCCATTTCACGCTCTGGAAATACAACCTTATCTATACCAAGTTTCTGCAGAATCTTTGCATGCAGGTCTGTTGCTGCTTTAGCACATACCCTCTTTGCTCCAGCATTCTTCACTATCATTGTTGTTAGAATAGATGCCTCAAGATCAGAACTCATAGCAACAATAACCCAGTCAAATTCAGAGAGTCCAAGAGAATTCATGGCTTTTTCATTGGTAGAATCCAAAATGAAAGTCTGTGAGACCTTGTCTTCAATTGCCTGAACCCGCTGATCATCTATGTCTATAGCAAGTACCTCATGCCCTTTATTGGCAAGAGATAAAGCAAGCGCTTCTCCAAATCTTCCAAGTCCAATTACACAAAATTGCATTTTATCCCACCACGTAATGTCCTTCAGGGTATTCTATCTGCTCCTTTCTAAAATCAATCATTGAAAAGGCCAAAGACAATGCCCCTACTTTTCCGATAAGCATGATTAAAATGATAATCCATTTACCAAGTATAGTAAAATCGTGGGAAAGGCTTACAAAAGGCGTATTAAAAGAGCCAAAAGAGAGCCCTACAGTGCCAAATGCAGAGAAGATCTCAAAAAGGTATGGCATAAATCCGTGGTTCCTTATACCCGCATGCTCTGTTAATGCAATAGCCAAAGTGCCAAAGAGTACAGTTATTCCACTTAAGAGGAATACAGAAAAAGCCTTCTTTATCTGCTTTTCTGGTATTTTATAACCTGCGATGTATACCTTTTCCCTACCCTTTATATATGAAAACTGCCATAAAATAACTGCTAAAATCGTTGTTGTTTTAATTCCACCCGCTGTTCCTCCTGGTGAACCTCCAACAAACATAAGAAACATAGACAAAAGCGCGCCAAAGGGCGATAATTTTGATTGGTCAATGGTATTAAAGCCAGCAGTTCTGGTCGTTGTGGCCTGGAAAAAGGCTTGAAGTATCTTTGATTTAATGGAAAGATCTCTCATAGCACTGTTGTATTCAGAAAAGAGGAAGAGTAAAGTACCACCTAAAAGAAGTATGAAGGTCATTAAAAACACGCTCCTTGTATGCAAAGACAGGCGTTTTTTATCCTTTTTTATATATCTGTGATAAAGGTCTATGTAAACATAAAAACCTATGCCACCACCTATAATGAGGAAAGCGATGGTTAAAACAACTAAGGGATTTTCTCTGAAGTTTACAAGGCTCTCGGCAAATGTTGAAAAACCTGCGTTGCAAAAGGCGGATATTGAATTAAACAATGAGTAAAATAGCGCTTTGGGGTATGCAAATCTATGGGCGAATGCTAAAAATACTAAAATCGTGCCCAAGGATTCAAGTGTAAATGTTATAATAATCACTGTTTTAAAAAAGGACTTAAGAGATGAGAATGTAAGTTCGGGGAAGGATTGCACAGCAGCACTCCGAAACTTAAGGGACGTTTTGCCCTTAAAAAAAAATAAGAGCAAAGTTGCCACTGTCATATAACCTATGCCACCTATCTGTAAAAGGAAAAGGATAATGAGTTTACCAATGGGTGTGAAAAAGTTTGCTGTATCCTTTACTATGAGCCCTGTGACACATACGGCAGAGGTTGATGTGAAAAAGGCATCAGTAAATCCAAGATGTCCTCTGTGAGTGAATGGAAGTAAAAGTAATACAGCACCAAAGGTAATAAAACCAACATAGCCTATAATTAAAATCTTTAAAGGTGAGAGTTTTTTGAACATGATATGCAAAAAGGGGCAAAAGCCCCTTTTATTATATACCCGCTTGTGCTCCTAAGGATACTACGGTTTTGTTGCCTATGTAGGCACCTTCTACGAATATTTTTATAAGAAGAATGCTTAGTTTTATCCCACCATAGTATCTCATATGATTCCCATCAAAGGATGCAATGTCGTTTTTTGTTTGATTGGATGCTGTCCAGTATTTACCTTTAAGGCTATATGTATCATAGCCTATACCTGCATAGGGGGTAACAAAGAGTAAACTCTTTGAGACGTCGGCGTGTATTGAGAAGTCTGTAAGGGAAAAGTCAGTATAAAGCGTATCAAATTTGAAATCCACATTGCCAAAATAATGATACATTAATGAAACTGATATCGCTGGCGTAGGTGGCACAAGTTGGTCTTTCAGAATTTGAAGTTTTATGCCACCTGCATAGTATGTTGGAGCCCTGTTGAAGTAGGATTTTTGAGACATTGTGGGCATGAACCTTCCCATAACATCCACAGCACCTACTCCATTTATAAGTGGAGTAAGAGAAATCCCACTAAATACACCCAACTCGCCATACATGAGAGGCATCACGCCAGGAAAGGGGAGTTCATCTCCTGTGAGAGGGTGTTTGAATTTAAACCCTATTAGGTTTAAGCCAAGACCTGCATCAAAATGTGGCAGTCCACCTTCAGCACCTGCTGTGTTCAAAATGCCGCCGGATATAAAGGATGCAGCATCCTCTACAAAGGAAGATGCTGTACTTTCAACATCCTCTTTTAGGCCAGCATTTAGCATGCCAAATGCTATCAATACTAACAATAATGTTCTCATAATAACCTCCTTATTGAGCCTTACCGGATAGTATTTTATAATAAGTTATTCCATCTATAAGAGACCATATCCATGCCCCAAGACTTATAATGGCACCTATAAGTATAATAGTTAATACCCATCCAACTATGTATAGGACAAGTTGTATCACGCCTCTTTGTGTTTCTCCATATATTATTGTACCCACTCCTGGAATAAGAATATTCAATATAAGGACCAATAATGCTTTGCTTTGGTCCGGCTGTGTATATTGTGGCCCTTGCGGATTTTGCGGCATTCCATTTTCCATTATTCCCTCCTTATTTTGTTTTAAAAATTATATTGCTTTTTCAAAGATGGGTCAAAAAATCATCAAATACATACCCCCCTTGACAGTTCGTATGCCATTTAATATTTATATATAGACTTACAAAAAAATAAAAAGGAGGTGAGAGTATGGCAATGGATATCACAAGATGGGACCCTTGGAAAGATCTGAGGGATGAGATAGATAGGGTATTTGACTCCTTCTTCGGCAGATATCCTGCCATATCAAAAGAGCAGGAAGGCTACTTCGTCCCGGCAATAGATGTGGAAGAGACAGAGAAGGAATACATTGTCAAAGCAGAGCTTCCTGGACTTTCTAAGGATGATATAAAGATATCCTTAAGAGATAACAGTATTACCATTTATGGGGAGAGAAAGAAGGAAAAGGAGGAAAAGGGTAAAACCTATCACAGGGTTGAGATGGTTTACGGTAAGTTCTCAAGAACCATTGAATTACCCGAGGAAATCGCCCCAGACAAGGCAAAAGCGGAATACAAAAACGGTATTTTAACAGTGACTTTACCAAAGTCTGAGAAGGCAAAACCAAAAGAAATAGAAATAGAGATAAAGTAATCTCCAAAACGCCCCTTTGGGGGCGTTTTTTTATTCTATATGATAATCTTTTAAAACAAGACCCCTCTTGTTATTGTCCCAATATCTATACATAAGTGGTTTATTTGTATCAAAGAGAAAGTAAAATGTTTTTCTATAAACCATTCTATATAGTCCACCTATTTCTAAGGTTCTCAGTTTCTTTCCTTTTTCCATCTTACACCTTGATTTAAAAGGGAAGATGCCCTTTTCTGGTACAAGCATTTTAAACTTCTTTTTTTTACAATCTTTTAAAGTTGCAAGATAATAGCCGATTATATGTCTGTCCAGTACAGGTGTGTCTGTTTTGTATGTCTTTTCTTTATTGTTTATCTTAACATAGTAATACGAGCCCTTCCATTCCTCTTCCATTTTGACCCTGCCTGGCTGACTCTTGTTTAATTTTAAAAGTCTCCATAATGTGTCTGTGTATATGTATGTGTCAAGACCTTTTGTATTGGTTGCGTGGATAAAATAGGTTGTATCTAAATGCTGTATGTCTACATGAAAGTATGTAGTATCATTGTTCTCTACCCCCACAAGGGTCATACTGATACTTTTGAAAGCCACTATTATAAATACCAATACATTCATACGCCAACCTCCAGTCCAATACCACATTTCTGGGATTTGTTTTTGTAAAAAGTGAGTATCTCATTCTTTTTCTTTGTACAATGACAGGGAAAAATCTTTTCTTTTACCATGTTTCCTAAAAGTTCAATCCTCTCAAAGTCATGGAATCCCCCCATTAACATATCAACTTTACCACTACGCTGTAATATATTATACACATCAGGGTGTGCGCATCCAACAACCAGTATGCGTTTTTTGCCGTTTATCAACAGTGCGTGCTCTTTTATGCCCAAGGATGTATCCATCTCACCAGTGCTTAAGTATCCGGGTATGAATTCATAGGGCCTTTCACCTACCTCTATAAGCTCTCCATAATCCGATAGGGATTTTTTGAAGGTGGGAGTGAATGATGAAGGAATGATGAATTTGACCTTATTATGTATTTTGTGAAGCACATCAGGCAATCCCCCTATATGGTCCCAGTGCTGATGGGACAAAAATATGTACTTGACTTTACTTAAGTCTTTTTGAAGTTTTTCAATGTTTTTGAGCAATATAGGACCATTCCAACCTGTATCAAAGAGTATACTGAGGTTTTCATCTTCTATCAAAGATGAAAACCCATGTGATGGGATAAGTCCCTTTTTTAGTGTTTCATTGTCATAGAGAACCGTTATCCTCATGTTTTTAACCTCCTTTTTTGTGCTGCCGGGAAAAGCACATTGTTTAAAATCAGCCTATAACCAGGAGAATGCTTGTGTAAGGAGAGGTCTGTTGGTGGGTCTCCAACATAATGTGTGAAGTCTTCAGGGTCATGACCTCCCAAGAAGACGAAAAACCCTTTTCCATAGTCTCCATATATGTACTTTGCCTCATCAGTACCTGGCACATCAGCAAGTATTATCACATTTTTCTTAATCTTGTTCTTTCTGAAGCCTGTGTCCTGTCCAAGAAACTCTTTTATATACCTTGTATGATCCTGCGTTAGTAGTGTTGGTATAGGGTCTATTTTTGCGGAAAAATCCTTTAGCACAAAATAGGTATCCTTTCCCCTTTGGTATGCCTCCTGCGAAACATCTACATCCGTATGCTCGTATATGAAAGGGTTGACAATGATATGGAAATCCTTAAAGGCAAAGGTACGAGAAAAATCCAGTTTCTTTTGGTAGTCTGGGTCGTAGGGGTCCCCATCAAATACCCTGTCCAAGATGTCTGTATGCTCTGTGGCAAGGGCAACATCCAATGTGATGGGTGCAGAGCACATGGCAAATAAAAATCCTCCTCTTTTTACAAAATCTGAAATAGAATCTGCGATAGCGTGCTCAAGTTCTGATACCTTATGAAAGCCCCATTTTTTTGCAATGGATTTTTTAAATGCAACCCTATCTCTGTACCATTTTGTGTGTCCATAATGTGCATAAAACTTGCCATACATCCCTGTAAAGTCTTCATGATGGAGATGTAGCCAATCAATATCCTTAAGACAACCGCTTAAAATGTCGTTATCATAAATCTGTTTGAAAGGGATCTCTGCATAATGTAGTGCAAGTAAAACCGCATCATCCCACGGCTGATAGTATGGTGGTGCATATACAGCAATTTTAGGGGCCTTTTCAAGGAGCATATCCTTCATATTATGGTTTTCAATAAACTTATAAATAGCACTTACATCTTCCTCATTGATCTTTTCAGTATAAACCCCTCGCAAAATACACCATTTTTCAGTGAATGAATTCCCCTCTACAAGAAAACTACCACCCCTATAATTTAAAAGCCACTCCACATTTATGCCTTTTTTTAATGTATTATAAACAGCCCCATAGGCTTTGAGATGGTCGGTTTGCACAGAGTCCATAGGTATTAAAATAAAATAAGAAATCAAAAGCGCAATAATCATCTATTGTTAGGCTTATCTGTTAATGTAAGTTTTATCGTCCTTCCTTCTTTTACTACTGTTCCTGCTTCTGGAATGGTCTTTATTACATATAGCCCTCTTCCTAAGAATGTGTACCGTAGTTTACTATTCGTAATAATACGGGACGCTTTATCCCTCTCAAGACCAATAACATATGGAACTTCCACCTCCTTTCCATGTCTTGTGTAAATAGGTAGATAAAAGGTTATAATTAACCAGATGGTTATAAAGAATAGAACACCTGAAAGAAATAAGGCTATTATCCATTCATATAATTTTGAAGATAGGACCTTCATGCAGGTTGCCAGGTACGACCTTCTCCAATGTAAACAACATCTTGAATGCCATCTTCATAAACTACAGTGAACCGCTCTAAAAGTGCATTTACCTCAAGCACGCGTCCAATACCCTTATCTGTTTTTACCATCTGTCCTGGCTCGGGTAGTTTATCTTTTACTTCCCTGTAAAAATCTAACTCGTATCTAAGACAACAACGTAGCCTTCCACAAATCCCGGACAGTCTTTCGGGAGCACTATATAGATACTGTTCTCGTGCCATATCTAAGGTTACAGAAGGGATTTTCTTTAAAAAAGAGGTGCAGCATAACTCTCTTCCACATGGCCCTATTCCGCCTATCATTTTGGCATAATCTCTGGCTCCAATCTGCTTGAAATCAACCCTTACATGTAGTATAGATGCAAGATGTGAGCCTGTCTTGGCAAGAGAATACTTCTTGTCTGCAATGAACTCTAATTTCAAGTGTCCCTCGTTGAGGTTTATTTCGCTTTTTACGATTCTGATATCAAGCATCCTGTTGTTGTAAAAATACCGCTTTACCATGTTTGTCATAATCGTCCGGACCTTATCAGAGGGGGCTATTCTGTATCCTTCAAGAATATTATTACTTGTTTTTTCAGAATAACCCCTTATTTTGACTAAGATCTCTTTATCATATGCGCGTGTTTTTACATAAATAAAACTCCCAAGTGGCAAATCAATTGGATATATAAGAGAATATCTCTCAAAACCTCCCCCCACAATAGATGCCTCAAGAGAGCGTATCTTTTTCCTTTTATTAGTGTTATCTTTCTTCTCGTTTTTTCTGTTAAACTTAAACATAGTTATATTATATCGCAGGGTGCGTGGATTTCAATGTCCTTGTTTGCCATATTTTGTAAGATATGCTATCACGAACTTCTTTCTGTGAGGTAATAGGCATTCAGAGCAATCCCAATATCCCCATTCGTTTCTCTTGCCATAGATTGAATTTATCTTGCAACGTCCATACTCCTTTTTCTCTTCGTCATAGTATTCATAGTCGTAATAAGGACATGCACAAAAATAACATACAAGTTCTTCATCTTCAAGATTATGGCACTTCTCATTCTTCGCAAAAAGTGGACAGAAATCAGGATGATGTTTTTTTAGGTTGGCATAAGTGAAGTAATCTGCAATTTCCTCAGGGGTCTTAAGACCCCTAAGGTTTACAATCTCATCCCGTTTTCTTTTAAAATCTAAATACCATTTTTTTATTGGGTTTTCATCCATATACCAAGTCCCTGAATGCCTTTTCGCTCCCCCATGTATACAGAATCGTAAACCTGAACCCTCTCTGGGTCAAATAGAAGGAGATAATTTGGACCTGAAGCATTAAACCTTGTTATAAAACCTATGCCATTCATATCTATAGCAATCTGGGATGTACCTTCTCCTGTATTTTGCCATATTACTTCTCTGTCTTGGGTAGATACCTTGCACACTCCACCATACCAGTCAGTAAGGTAGAGGGCATTGTTGTAATAATACATATAACCAGGACTTTGGCCAACATTTATGGTATCAACAAAACGAAGGCTGTCGCCTATCTCATAAAGATAGAGTTTTCCAAAAGTATTCGTATAATCACCGGTTGATAATGCATAGAGTGTATCGGATACAATAGCAACGCTTTGTGTGTTGACCCCGGCATATACAGAATCAGATACATAAAGACCCGCGGGCCCTTCCTCTACTGTATACACATAAGCATTGTTGTAAGAGTAATTAGAGAGGTCGTATCCTGTGCATGCAACATAAATTCTGCCATCTTTCTCTGTCATCCCTTCAGGTCCTTTTCCAACCTTGACTGAATCTAAGAACCTGAGCGTGTATAAGTCCAATTTATAGACCATATCATTTCCCGTGCATGATACGAACAGACTATTTTCCTTCTTTATTACTGCCCATGGGTTTGAGCCGTTTGGAAACACGGTGTATTTTACCATGGTATCTTTCAAAAGCTCTATTTTCATAAGTGATGGGACGCCTCCAAAACCAGAGTTCACTATATATGCATAGTCCCCATATATGAGTATATCGTTCGGCACAGCACCTGTTGTGTCCACATCAATTATGGTATTGTTTGTCTCTGGCATGTAGTAGGAGTATGTTTCAGATAGATTGTTCAATACCACCACAACCTCTGTGCTTTCTGGGAAGTTTTCCTCCTCCTGGTTTTTTGTACATGCGCCCAAGAGGATCATCAAGGTAGTGAGCGCTATGCCTATTATCTTACCACTTCTCATATCTTACCTCCATTCAAGTTTTATGTTTGTATAAAATACTCTCCCTGTTTGAGGATAGCCGGCTATCCATTCTATATATTCATCTAAAAGATTATGAACTCCCATTTCTACAACAAAATGTCCAATCTCCCTTTTATAGTTTACATTAAAAAGTTCCATACAAGGGAGCATCTTAATGCTATGAGGTCTTTTTTCCCTTCTTCCGGTGAATGATACACCTATTTTTAAATTGTTATAACTTAAATAAAAACCTTCCATTACATGTGGATAGTAAAGGACATGGTCAAAAAATGATAAAGTGCCTGAAAAACCCGCCTTTACTATGCCCTGGTGTGTTATCTTAAATTCAATGCCCTTTATATGTCGTATGCCAGTATTATAAGGCGTGTATTTTTGAGATACTATACACCATTGAATCATGTTTTTTATACTTTTATCAAAATATGAAAGATGAATGATGCTATTTTCTGAAATATACTTAAACCCTGCCTCATACTGCCTTATATATTCTGGTAAAAGGTTGGGATTACCCTTTGCAAAGGCATCTTCTGGCCAATAAAGGTCAAAAAATGAGGGAAGGTGCACACCCTTTGTATAGTTTATATAAAACACGCTACCCTTTAGTTTGTAAGATGCACCTAAAAAATAACTTGAATAGGCATTGTTAAATTCCTGAGGATAGAAGACAGAACCGTTTAAAACAAGTTGTAAGTCTTTATAATAGAGTTTTTTGCTGCCTATTAAAGATAAAGTGTTCCTTATTCTTTTTGATGATTTTGTTGAAGAGATGTACTCTGAAGATACTGAAAAACGGAATAGGCCGAGTCCCACATCCACATAATTGTAAAAACTTCTATGAATATCAACTTCTCTTCCAGTTTTATAAATAAGTTGTGATAAATTGCCTTTTATGAAAGAGTAAATATGCTTGCCTCTAAATAGAGAAAAAGAATAACCAGAGAAAAACTCTTTTTTATCACCATTTATATCTGTTCCCATGGGTCCTTGTATCTTTGCATGTCTTAAAGCCAATATGAAGGATGCATTATCATTATCAAGAAGAAGAAAAAACTTTTTAAATCCATCCTGCTTAGAGTTTTTCTCTGAAAAGGATGAAAAAAGTTGAACTTTCCATAAATGAGAACTTATATAGGGTTCAAGGATGCCGCAAGAATTTATATTAAAACCTGCATTTTGCCTATGAGCACTTTTTATAAATATCCCCCCTGCTGCACCATTTATACTGCCGTATGAGGATAATGGATGCTTTATAATAATGCCATTTATACCCAATGATGTTGGTAATAAGGAAAGGTCAGCATAATCGTTTTGTACTGTTTTTAAGGGAATACCATTCAATTGAATATCAATATCCTGCGTTCTTGTACCCCTTAATCCCACAGAGGAGAGATTGCCATACTCTTTGAACAATAAAGATGTTGTTTCGTTTAATAACCAGTATCTATCTCCTGAAAATGCAACTTTTTCAGAAAAGGATGGATATGAAAACCTTAATTCATCCGCATAAGGAAAATTGGCATAAACATAAACAGTATCTTGTATAAATACACTAAAAAGCCATAATAGATACATCTCTCCTCCTCCCCAACCCCCGGGGGATGGGATTTTTTGCACAGATTCGGGTCTCCCGGCTTGTGGCGCTTCCTTCGCCTTCCCAGCAGGAAAGCCCTAAGACCCTCTCTGCCAGTGGCATGTTGAAGGAAGTTTCTGTGCCACTTACGGTTGCGGGGGCAGCCAGGGATTTGCACCCTGTTCCCCTCATCCGTGCGATGTATATTATAAGGGTGATATATAAGACAAACCAAAATAAGAAAACAAGATGTGGTGCTTTTGAAAAATACGCA
>CAJXJZ010000015.1 GCA_913055745.1 uncultured bacterium
GGGAAAACTACTAAAATTCCCCCTTCCGTAGAAGGGGGTGTCCCGAAGGGACGGGGGATGTTTCAATCGCATTTCCTCTTTAATTTTCTCAACATCTCACCTTAATGTATTTTTATGATTTTAAGTTTAATGCTTTAGAGAGCAGAAAGAACTCAATATACACTACGAGATTTCTAAATGAAAGTCTTTTAATATCTTTTTTATAAGAGAATAGGAGGCAAAAAGAAAATCATTTAATGCACCCTGATTATAAATAGTGTAATCAAAAAAGCGTCCCTTATATTCATTTTTCTGTTTTTTTAGAACTTCATATATAAACTCATCATCCATATCTCTTTTCTTAAGCCGTTCTTTTAATAACTCCGTAGGAGATTCAATTTTAATGATTACATCGCAAAGTTTATCAATTCCAATGGTAAATAAAATAGCGGCATCAATAATGCATACTCTTTTTTGGGATTTTTCTATCTCTTTTAATAAGAGTTTATAAATAGCAGGGTGTGTGATCTTCTCTAACTTTTCCCAATCCTTTTCTGTCTTAAATTTTTTTCTTAAAGCCTTTCTATTTACCTTATTGTATTCATCTATAACATCATTGCCAAACACCTTTTTTATTTGTTCTTTTTCCATATCAAGCGCCTTATGCCCTAACTCGTCCACCAATATGACGCAAAACCCTTTTTCTTTTAAGTAATTTGAGAGTGTAGTCTTTCCAGAGCCAGCAGGGCCAGTAATACAGATAATAAGTTTATTTTTTCTTTTGTTGTTTTTTAAAGGCATGTTTTATAATCTGATAATGCTTTTTTATTATTTTATCGTTTGTGTGTTTATAAGCGTATTTACACAAGGTATAAGCCTTTTTTATATCACCTTTTTTAAATAAAAGCCATGCATAGGAATCTACTATGTATGGGTCCTTTGGTGAAAGGTGATAGGCTTTTTTTATGTATTTTTCCGCTGTATCCAAATTTCCATGCTCAAGATGAAGGTAGCCGAGATTGTTGTAATAAAGTGGTTCCTTGGGATTCTTTGTAATGAGCGATCTATATAAGGAATCTGAAAGTTTTACATAACCTATAACTTGTGATGCAAAAGCAAGGTCAAAGATATCGTCATTATCGGTCAATGTTAAATTCTTCACTGTATCAACCACCATTTTAAAGAAACCTGTATCCTTTGAAACTGTTATAAGGCCAAGAATGGGGATATATCTTCTCGGATGTGTTGGGTCTTTAAGGATAGATTTTTTTAAATATGAAAGGGACAATTTTCTTCTCTGCATGCCTTTTAGAACAACACCTGCAAGATAAAGATAATAGGGGTCATTCCTGCCTCTTTGTTTCCACACAAGTAGTTCTCTTGCAGCGTCATCAAACATACCCATCTCGTAAAGAATAAATACCTTTAAAAGGGCATAGGAATAGTTTTTTTGTATAAGAAGTGCCTTGTTTATGCTCCTAAGTGCGTCTTTATAATCCTTTTTCCTTACAAGCACCCTTGCAATGTAATAATGTATCTCAGCATCATTTTTTGCAAGGCTCTGCGCAATTAAGTAATGGATCAAACTTGAGTCATAATCCTCTAACATAAAATAGATATAACCTGCCAGTTTTCTGATGTTATAATCAAACGGTGCACTTTTTAAAAGGATTTGAACAATGTCTTTTGCGTTTTTATAATATCCCTTTTTTATATATAGCGAAAGCAAGATTTTAAAGAGGTTAAGGTCCATATTACCATTGGATTCCATATATTGGGAAAGATAGAAAAGCGCGCTATCAGGGTTGTTAAGTTCGTTAAAATAAATGCCCTTTAATTTTAAAAAGTCCAATCTTTTCTGTCCTTTTAATGGCTTTTTTGATAATGTATTAAATATGGAAGTAATTTTGCTATACTGCTCTTTTTTGTAAAAGTATTCTGCAAGTTCAAAGAGCACATCAGGGTCTAAATCATTTAGATTAATGTCTCTTCGGGATAGAATATTATTCACTAAGCTGGATACTTTGTTTTTTGCAGCGTAATATAGGATGACCTTTACAAGGTCTGGCCTTTTTTCGAACCTTTTGTATAATGTTTTAAGTTCTTTTTGCATCTTGTCGTTTTGCTTGATGTAGATTGTAGCATGGAGAAAGTTATCTAATAGTGTGTCATAGACATACCATTTTTTAGAATAGATCTCAAAGATGCTATCTATGTATGGCGTGCCCTTTGATATTTGGTTGAGTTTGCCTAAAAAGTCATTTACTGTCATATTGCTTAGTTTATCCTTGGCATAGTTTATTGTAATATCACATAAGGCAGAGTCAGGATGCGTTTTGACCATTTGATAGATGGATGAGAGGGCACTGTCAAAGGGCATTTTCTCCATAGAGTATATGGCATCAAAATATGTTTTGTTAAAACCAAGTAAGAATAAAAGGATAAATACACTCATGGCAAGAGGGATAAGAGGATATAGTTTTTTATTATCTGTTCATTGCGCAAGGATGTCTTCGTAGCGTATTCTATTTTAAGTAACCTTGAAAGCACCTTTGCGGCATCTTTTGTGGTGTGAAGCATTTTGTGTCTTTTGTAAGGTGATATGCGCCATGAAGAGCGGTATCTATCCGAAAAGAAGGTATTTAAGTTCGCGTCTATAATTCTTGCAAAATGCGCCTCTATTTCATATATTAACTGGTTGGACCTTTTATCACTCATGGATTTTGCTATTTTTGATAGATTAAATTTTTCATAACCCATTATATCCAATAAGATGCCTTGAAGACTGCTCCAGGATTCGTAACTTAGTACCTCTAAATGATGCATGTCAAGAAAATGGTCTTCTCCCATATATAAAAACAACTTTCTAAGTTCTATATCTGCCAATGTTAGGTTTTGTGGCAGTCTCTTAATAAGTGCATTGAAGGTTTTATCGTCTGCTTCTTTGTTGTTTTTTTTCAGCCTGCTTTTAACCCATACTTTAAATCCATTGAAATCCAGTGTAGAGAATTCATAAACAGTTAGGTGTTTAAGATTTTTATATTTTTTAAGCAGGTCTTTTGTTTTTTTCTTATCGTATGAGGAAGAGATAATAAGTATAATATATGTTCCAGGAGATGGACGCATTTTAAATATTTCGTCTTTTTGTTTTAGTTTCTCAAATTCATATATTACAATAACTCTTTTAGGACTGAATAAACCTTGATTGGATGCAACTTCTGCAATCTCTTCTATTGTTGTGTCATTACCAAAAAAGGATATTCTTTTTGCATCAAGAAATTTATCAATCCTTTGAATTGCTACTCGTTTTAAATAATCTTCATCGCCCCAAAACAGCAAAAATGGAGTAGAGGGCCCTTTTGTCCTCAGCGTATTAAATAGGTGGTTGTAATGTGATATACTGTTTTTAGCCACAAGTAAATTTTAAAGGCAACTCTTTAACCTGACAAATAGATTAAAGAGGTCGTATGTATTTTGTATTGCCTCTATAAAAAATTGAGAAACATTTCCTTTTATGTGGATTAATTTCTTGAAAAAATGTATTCCTTCCCTTATACTATTTACCACACAGAGGCCTCGTCGTCTAGCCTGGTCTAGGACACCGGCCTTTCACGCCGGCGACAGGGGTTCAAATCCCCTCGAGGCCACTTACCAAGATGAAAAAATTATTTATACAGTTCATTCTTACCATATTTATTCTCTTTATTGCCTCTTTGGTAATTCTTCATGTGCTATCTCAAACACCAGATTCAAAGGTGCCAGGTCTTACGCCTTTGCATTTAATACCATCACGGGGCTTTTTAAATGCTGTTATTTTCTCCAATGAGCACATTATAAAGGAGTTTTGGGTAGATGATTCCATTTCTGATACATTTTACCGTTATGCGTCTTCTTTCCTCCCTGCAAGTTTCTATTCAGTTAAGTATTCAATGTTGGTAAAAAACGCCATTGGAAAGTATGTAGTGTTTGCAAGGTACAACGATGGAAGTTTTATCTTGGTTACAAAGCCAAGATTCAGGTTAAAACTGCTTAGGTATTTTCAAAGTGGTGAAAAGAAGGATTATGAAGGTATCCCTACATACAAAACTAAAGACCTATACTATTATTTCGTAGAGGACTATCTTGTAATTACTCCAAATCTTGAACTTCTGAAACGTTCATGCGATATTGCGGTTGGAAAGAGGATGGGAAGCGTATTTGATGATGTAGGAAACATTGATGACTATGATTTTACATATATCTTTCAAATCAAAGATGCTCTTTTGGTCTTAGATCCTGTTGTCCTTGGCATTTCAAGGGACAAAATGTTTATTAAAGCAAAGATTGCATCATCTGTTATTTTTGATGCTATGAAGGGGGGCAATTTGCCTGATTCTTTGCCAAAAACTCGTGTATTTTTAGGACTTGGAATGCCATATCTTGAACTCTATGATGCTTATGTATCCCATTATCCAAATGACGAACTTGACCTTGCCTCAATTTTTTGGGATATAGGCGGAAATGGATTTTTGTGGTGGGACGGCGCCTCAGGATTCCTTATTTCACTTCTGGCAAGGGTACCTGAAGAGAGGCTTGTTTCTGATATATTTACGTATTTAAAGATGAAAGATAGGGCAGATAGCGTTGTACCTCAGCCTGCCCTGCATCTTTACGCATTCAAAAAAGGCGATTCTACTTGCTATTTATTGCAATACATAAACGGTGTTAATGAGAACCGTTTTGTATTAACAAATAAAAAGTCGTTTTATGATGCCTTCGGCAAACATGAATACACTAAAGACGATGGATTTTTATATCTTGGTAATGATTTTGGATTTGTTTTAAAAAAGTCTTCATATTTAAATAGTCTTATTAATTGGTATATGGAGAAAGACAGTCTAAATAATACAGATTGGCGTCTTGATATTAAAGAGTACAGAAAAGGGTTGTACATAGAAGGTAAAAGGAGTTCAAAGAAGTAGTTTTTTGATGATCTTAAGCGAGTAAAGTTCTTCCCTTTTTTTGTTTGTTATCTCCTCTAATATTTTATAAATGCCCTTGTTTTTTAATGGTATTATCTTTGTATAATCGCCAGAAGGTAAAACCTTGAAATATTCATCCTGTATAGTTTGTGAGGTTAGTTTTGGTCTTATTTCATAGTACACCTTAAATGACCAAAGGTCCTTTTTTGTGCCTTCAAAGATATTTTTTATTTCAAGACCATCTGGCATGAACCTATTTATGAATGACGGCGTCTTCTCTATTCGACCTTCGGTGCGAATGTGTATAAGTTCTGCTTCGCTTTCTATGCCCAGGGGTGTGGCATCCTTCATGGATATCATCCAGTGCCTTTTAAAACCAGATTTTTTACCCACTTTAATGCCACTTCTATGTAGGGCAGCGATAAGTGCCTCTACGGTATCCGTATGGCCAATAAGAGAAAAATTTCCCTTTTTACTGTATAACACTATATAGTCATAATACTCTTTAGTTGTATCTTTTTCTATTTTGTTAAAGTTAATAACTGCTCTTTTTACTTTTAGGGGCAGACTCTTGCAAAGGTTATAGTCTTTTATCCATATTCCACATCCCCTACATCCTGTATACTCACAGTTTTGAGTATACAGGGCTTTTTTTGCATTTTCAAACTCCCTTTTTAAGAATCTTTTGTGAACACCTGTATCTATCACATCCCATGGCCTATTTCCATCGGTGCAAGCGGTATTGAATTTGAATATATCTTCGCCTATGCTGTATGCTGCCTTTTCGTATTTTTTAAAATCAAAAAACTCTTGCCGTTCATCAAAAAACGCTCCATGTTCAAATGCACTGAGAATAAGATGTGATGTTTCTCTGTTTCCCCTTCCTAAGATGCCTTCAATAAGTGATTGGTAAGGGTTGTGGTATGACATGTAAACACCTTTTATCCTTTTGATTTCTTCTTTTAGATAGCGGATTTTATCCATAATTACCTTGGGTCTTTCTTGCTCTATGCATTCAAACGGTGTGTGCGGTCTTGGCACAAAGGGTGAAAACTTTGCGTGAAACACGATATGTTTGGACATCTTTCTTAGTTCTCTCAAAAAACGAGGTATCTCTTTCACATCTTCAAACTCTTCAAAGGGAAGACCAAGCATGAAGTATAGTTTTATATGGTTGTAATGGTATTTCTCAGCGAGTTTAATGGTTCTTTCAATGGTTTCAAGTTTTACATTCTTATTGATGACACCCCTCAATTTTTCAGATACCGTCTCAGGTGCAAGTGTTATGTTAAATCTTTTCATAGAATCTAAGAGTTTGAAGAGTTCCTCTGTTAGTGCATCTGTGGGCAAGGATGGCAGGGATATGGAAATATCTCGGAATCTGTTTTTTATTTCAAAGAGCAGTTTTTCTAAGAAGGGATAATCGCTTGTTGTAAAGGCAAGTAATGATACATCATTTAATCCCGTGTTTTTAATACCATCACCAATTATTTTCAAAACATCCTCAGAACTTCGCCATCTTAAAGGCCTATAGGTAAATCCTCCCTGACAGAATCTACATCCCCTTGTGCACCCTCGCATAATTTCAACAACAAGCCTCTTATGAACAATGTTTATATTGGGCACTATCTGTTTTATGGGGTAGTCCTCAATATTTAGTTCATAAACAGTACCTTTTAAGGTCTTTTTGGATTTTTGGGGCACATAGATCCCTTGTATGGAAGAGATACTCTCAAGAAACTCGCTTTTTGTCATTTCTTTGCGCTTGTAACCTCTAAGATAAGGGACAAGTTGCTTTACAACATTTTCACCCTCTCCAACAACAAAAAAATCCACAAACGCCTCAAGTGGTAGGGGATTCATGCTGGCTGGCCCACCTACTATAACAAGAGGCATATCCTCTTCCCTTTGTGCACTAAAATAAGGTATATTGGACAATTTAAGCCCTTGTAGCAGGTTCGTATAATTAAGTTCGGTATGAAGGGAGACACCTATAATGTCCATCTGATTTAATGGTGTATAGGTCTCAAGGGTGAATAAGGGAATATTTTCTTTTTCCATAAAATTTATGGCATCAATCCATGGCAAAAAAGCCCTTTCAGCATAAACATCAGGGATATTGTTTAGAATATGATAGATGATTTTCATGCCGAGATTGGACATACCTATCTCGTATATTTCAGGATAAAAGAGCGCAACACGTATTGTATTGGGTTCTATATTTTTATGAACTTCATTAAATTCCCTTCCAATGTATCTTGCTGGTGTTTGAAGGGACTTAAGGCTATTTCCAAAAGGATGCATGAATTATATGGAAAATCTTATGTTTATCACATCCCTGTGTTGCACGATATAATCTTTACCTTCAAGATGCATTAAATGGAGACTTTTTGCCTCTTTGTGTGAACCTGCCTTGATAAAATCCTCATAATGTATTACTTCTGCCCGAATAAATCCGCGTTGAATATCAGAGTGTATCTTCCCGGCTGCCTCATAAACAGTTGATCCCTTTTCCAAAAGCCAGGCACGGGTTTCCTTTTCTCCTACAGTGTAAAAGATTATAAATCCCAGTTCCTTTAATATGGTGTGCTCAAGTTTTACAAGAATGCTCTCTTTCAGTCCGTATGCATCTAAGAGTTCTTTTCTTTCATTTTCATCACTTATCTCCGCAAGTTCCTTCTCAATATTTAATGGTGCAGATATTAGAGGATAATTCTTGTATGCCTTTTCATTGATATCCACATTTGCATCTTCGTTTATGTTCTTTAAAACAATGCGAGGCTTTATTGTGAGGAATGGATATCCTGCAATGACTTTTTTCTCATCTTCAGTAAGATGAAGCGATGAAATGGGTTTTTCTTCTAATAGAACCTCATGTATCCTTTTTAATATATCAAGTTCCCTCTCTTGTGCGCTCTTTGCCTGTACTTTTTTCTCTAATTTGGGTATACGTCTTTCTACAAACTGTAAATCAGAAAAGATGAGATTCATATTGATCTCTTCAAAATCACTCTCTGCATCCTCTGTAGAAAAGGCATTAACTACCTGTATGAGTGTGTCATAGGTAATAAGTTCTTGAAGAATCTCACCTGTTTTTTTCTCCTTCCATAACCTGCCAAAACCGTCAAAATCACCGACTTCGTATTGGGCAGGTGTAATTTTTTTTGCACCAATGAGGTGTCCGAGTTCAAAAACCCCCATGTCCTTTGATACGAAAGTCCCTATTTGAGAAAAATACCCATGTGCTTTTGAAAAATGCCCATCTACAAGTGCGTAGAATAGAGATGACTTACCGGATGCCGTATTTCCAATAATAGCGAGTTTCATAGTATGTTAAATCTTGCCCCTTTGTTTCATGCCATAAAGGGTGTTTAAAAGCAACATGTAAGTTGTCACAGGTCCAACCCCACCGGGAACAGGTGTAATAAACTTAAGGTCCTTCTCATCCTTTTCAAATTCTTCATAATCAATGTCCATATCACCAACTATTTTACCATCTACTACATTTATCCCTACATCTACCAAAAATGAGGCATTTTCCACCATGTCCTTTGTTATAAGGTGTGGAACGCCGGCAGCAGAGATTACAACATCAGCCTTCTCTGTATATTTTTTGATGTTGTCTGTTTTAGAATGACAGACTGTAAGAGTAGCATCCTCTCTTAAAAGCATGAAAAAGAGTGGAAGGCCCACTGTTTTACTTCTTCCAACAATCACTGCATGCTTGCCTCTTAATTTGTAATTGACTTCCCTAAAAAACTCCATAACAGCCAATGGCGTTGCTGGATATAAGCCATCCTCATTTTTATAAAGGGATATCATATTCCAATCAGTCTGACCGTCAATGTCTTTCCATTTATGAATGCGGTTTATAATGTCTTTTTTCATTCTCGTAACATAGGGCCGTGTGACAATGATACCGTCTATATTATTATCAGTAGATAAGGCGTCAATTATTTCAATAAGTTCATCCTCTGTGGTATTGTTATCTACTTTGTATAGACTAATGTTAAACCCATTTTTTTCTGCTGTCTTTTGTATACTCTTTACATAGGATTTAGATGGTTCATCTTCCATGTTTAGTATAATACTTATGTGTGGCACGCCATTATATGAGGATAATTGCTCTTTTATATCCTCTTTTAACCTTGATATAATCTGCTTACCGCTTATTATCATGCCCATATTATACGGTGATATATCCGAAACGTAAAATTTTAACAGTTCTTGCTTATACCCTTTATCTGGTATATAATAATTTCAAAACGCAAAAAAGGAGGTGCGTATGGGGTGGTCCCCTAAAAAATATATGATAGCGCTCCTTGTGGGAGGAGTGGCCATGCTGCAGGCTGGCGTGAAAAAGCCAGCAAGGAAGGATACACAAAAAAGGATGCCTATGGTATCTCACATAAGTATACCGCAGGTAAAAAAGACGACCAATGCACCAAAGACATATAAAGCAGTGCTTGATGAAGGGTTTGAAGGTGGAGTTATACCTGACGGTTGGACAGTAATAGATAGAGACTCAGATGGCAATCAATGGTTCGCATATAATGATACAAGTTATGCACATACAGGCTCATACTCTGCTGCAGTTCAGTGGAATAGTAATGGAAACGACGACTGGCTTATAACCCCAGCACTTTTGCCTCAAGCAAATGATTCCTTTACATTCTGGGCAAGATCACATGGTAGCAACTATCCTGAAGATTTTGAAGTCCTCGTGTCAACAACAACCCCAGACCCTGATTCATTTACACGAATTGATAGTGTGGGAGCAGTGCCAGAGACATATACCCGGTATGCGTATGACCTCTCATCCTATGCTGGAGAGACCATCTATGTTGCCATAAGGTGCGTTTCAGTTAACGAATGGTATCTTCATATAGATGATGTAAAAGGCCCTGAGATGCATATAGTTGATACCACAGGACCATCAATTAGTATTATACAGGGTCCTATCCCTCATTTCTATACAGGTGTTGACGATCCTGTCGCTGCTATTATATCTGATATATCAGGTGTAGCATCTGCCACTCTGTATTATAGCACAGACCAGGGCGCAAACTGGAATACTGTGGGTATGATATCTGTAAATGGTGATACATTTGCAGCATCCATCCCAGCCCAACCAAAGGGAACAAAAATACTATGGGCTATTGTGGCACAGGACTCTATTGGTAATACGAGCCAATCCAATGGCTATTATTACACAATAATGCCTTCTGGAGATAACCTCGTTGCCTTTCAATACTCTTCTGAGGCAGGTCCGCTCCTCTCTGCATTGATAGACAATAATATAGACCCTTTCCCAGATTATATGTTTTATACAGATTTCTATACCTATCAGGATTCCCTCGCTTTGTGGAAGACCATATACTTTGGTGCAACATCAAGTCTCGGAGATACGGTGGTTGATGCATTTGACAAGTTCCTTACATCCGGGAATGATACCAATAGAAAATCTGTTGTTATCTTTGGAGATGATATAGCCTACTATGCAAATAGTGGTGGGTATTTGGACAAACTTCACAGTGTTTTCAGGGTAGATTACATACAGGATGATTATTCTCAGAGCACGGATACAGATACTATAGTGGGTGTACCTGGCGATCCTATCTCTGATAGTATTCCACAGTTCACAGTAAGTTCTAATTATCCTGATATGGTTGAGCCGTGGTCCCCATGGCAGGGAGCTGATATGCCATGGAAGTTCCTTATAACCACAACTGGTGATTCCGCCAATACAGCCGGTGGTGTTGCATACAATGGACTTACAAGACAGGTATTCTACATGCCTTACCAGGTATCAGAAATAGACTCCCAGTCTTTTGTTGATACACTCATAGCGAGGATACATAACTATATAACAAGCAATGTGATGCCTCCAACACCTGATTGGTGTGGTATCCAGTGGCCACAAGCAGATACCGTTACCATTGGTGTTGATACGCTTTCTTCTATGATATATGGTCAGGTATATGAGAGTGGTGTCACAGATGTGGATACGCTCGGTAAGGATAGGTTCGTTGTTCAACTTGGTATAGGACCTGCAGGCTCAACGCCTGATGATGCAAACTGGACATGGACCGATGCAGTGTTTAATTCAGACCATGGGAATAGTAATAACAACTATGAGTACATGGCACAGATTGATGTCAGGAATCTCACACCTGGTGTGTATGACTATGCATTCAGGTTCTCTATTGACGGTGGACCATGGGTATACGCAGACTGGGGACAAAGTGGAGGCTCATCTGATGGTTATCAACCAGAGAATGCAGGAAAACTATATGTAATGGCAGGCTCTCCAATCGTTTCTATTTATGATGTACAGGATACCACTGATACCACTTTTGGTGGTGATACATCCAACCTGTATGGTGACACCGTTACAGTATTTGGTGTTGTGACAGGTGTGTACCAGCACGGATTCTTCCTTGAGGATCAGCAAGGAGGACCATGGAGTGGTGTTTGGATTCACTTAAATGGTTCTGATACATTGTACAATGTAGGTGATTCCCTTGCAGTGGAAGGTTTAGTAGACGAATACAACGGTCTTACAGAGATTGCACCTGATACCATAATTGTTTGCGCTCAAGGTGTTATGCTCCCTTCACCTATTGAGGTTACAACAGGTGCTGCAAATGACGAACAATATGAAGGTGTGCTCCTCTCAGTAAATAAAGCCACATGTACCAATCCTGACCTTGGATATGGTGAATGGGAGATAAACGATGGTTCTGGTGCATTAAGGGTTGATGATATGGGATACGCATTCACACCAGATTCAGGAACCATGTACAATGTAATAGCACCTCTTTATTACTCCTATGGGAATTACAAACTTGAGCCAAGAGATTCAAACGATATATCTGTATTTACATATCCACAGGTCGTAATAAACGAACTCTACTACGATTCACCCGGTACAGATCAGGGTATATTTGTTGAATTAAAAGCAGCACCAAACACGCCATTGGACAATATCCATGTCTTTGGTGTAAATGGCACTGATGGCTCAATTTATAATGATGTTGATTTAACAGGGCATATTGTGGGACCGAGTGGATACTTTGTCCTTGCACAGGACAGCACTGTGCCTAATGCTGACACCATAACAGGACTGGATTATCAGAATGGTCCTGACAATCTCGTTCTTGCATATATTGATGGTACAGATACCGTTCGCCTTGACGCCCTTGGATATGGAGACTTTAGTAGTGCAGTATTTGTTGGAGAGGGCTCACCGGCACCAGATGTAAATGCAGGCTTATCCTTGCAGAGAATACCTGATGGCTCTGATACAGACGACAACAGCGCAGACTTTATTGGCATTCCACCAACGCCAGGCATGGAGAATGGAACCTATGTAGTGTTTGAAGATAACTTTGATACCGATACAATGAAATGGACAGGAGATTGGGCAAAGACAGGCGCCACTTATCATAGCCCTGATTCTTCATTCACAGATTCACCTACAGGAAACTATCCTAATAATGATACTTTGGTAGGTGAAATTAATCAGGATATAGACCTTACAAACTACTATAGCGCGAAGATGGAATTCTGGACAAAATACCATGTAGAAGAAGGGTGGGATACTGTTCATCTTCAGGTTTCAACGGATAGTGGCGCGACCTGGACGGATGTAAAGGCTTATTCTGGTGAGGTAACAGACTGGACAAAAGAGTCAGTTGACCTTGGCGCTTATGCAGGCAAGGTGATAAGAGTGCGTTTTGTACTTATCAGTGATGGTGCTGTGAACTTTGATGGTATGTATGTGGATGATGTTGTTATAACAGGTAATATCTTTGACTTTAGCGCACCTGCTATTCATCACACACCGCCTGCTATAAGTGATGATATTACAGGTGACTTCACAGTAGTCGCTTCAATCATAGACCCATCACCCATTGCTATTGATTCTGTTTACTATAAAGCAGACACAATGAGTGATTTTGCTTCTATTGCACCTGACAGCGTAGTGGATACATTATCCTACTTCACCATACCTGCACAGAGACCTGGCGCAAGGGTGGACTACTATATAGTTGCAGCAGATACAGCGATGAACAGGACGCAGACAGGTGTCTATACCTACTATCAGGGCATTAAGTTTATCTATGATGATGGTGACCCACAATACTATATGCCTATGCACCAAGGAGACAAGTATGCTGTTAGTATTATAGCACCTCAGGATACAGGTGTGGCTATAAGCGCCATGATGGTTCTTCACTACTACTCACCTTCACAGGGTGTAACTGGTGGGGCATATATCATCCATGTTTATGATAACACTTTCCAGGATAAAATAACGCCTGATACAGTGTATGAGGATACGACAGAGGGTAATGTGTTCTGGAAGGTAATAGACCTTACAGCACTGAATAATGGAGAGCCCATCTATCTTTCCTACAATGATACCATATATCTCGGAGTAGAGGGAATAGACTCTACTGTTGCACTTATGCTTGATCAGCCAGGCAATTATTATCATACCTTCATGTATAACCCAGATTCTTCAGCATGGTATCAGGTTGATGCAGACCTATTTGTAAGAGGTATTGGAGATTATGTATCCGATGTAAAAGAGCATATACAAAAGCCTTTGAGATTTGCTGCGCTTGTGCCAATGCCTAACCCATTCAAAGGACACACAGTGATTAAGTTTGCACTTCCAGAAAAAGAGAATGTTAAACTTGATATCTACGATATAAATGGAAGGCGGATAGCGCGTCTTGTAAATGGAAAACTCAATGCAGGCTGGCATACAGTTTCCTGGAACGGAAAGGATACACGCGGAAGGAAGGTAAAGTCTGGCGTATACTTCTACAGACTCAATGCTGGAAAGTACAGGAAGACCGTAAAGATGATGCTTGTGAGATAAAGACGCCTTTGGCGTTTGGTTAAAAAAGCGGGGCGTATGCCCCGCTTTTTTTATTTTAGGTTTATTATTGAGCATACACGCATAATGCCATATAATTTTTGCACATAAAAGGAGACTGGTATTTATGGTAAAGTTCACCTTTAAAGGGGGTGTGCATCCAGAGTACAATAAGATTACAACCGGGGTCCCTATAGAACCTCTCCCTCTTCCAAAAGAGTTATATGTACCTATATTACAACACCTTGGAAAGCCAGCAAAGGTTTTAGTAAAAAGGGGAGAGGTGGTAAAAAAGGGGCAGATAATAGCACAGGCTGATGGTTTTATCTCGGCAAACATACACGCTCCAACCTCAGGAAAGGTAAAAAAAATATGGCCAGTACTACATCCTGTAACACATGTCAATGTAGATGCCGTTGTAATAGAACCCGATGGAGAAGATGAATGGGCAGATGGTGTAGAAGAGGACAAAAACTACAAGGATATATCACCTAAGGAGATAATAGAACGCGTAAAGAATGCAGGCATAGTTGGACTTGGTGGGGCCACATTCCCAACACATGTAAAACTCTCTCCTCCCAAAGACAAACCCATTGACACAGTTATAATAAATGGCGCAGAGTGTGAACCCTATCTTACTGCTGATGATAGACTTATGCAGGAGCGACCAGAGGATATAAAAGAGGGTGCATATCTTATAAAGAAGGCACTTTCAGCAAAGAAGGTGATAATTGCCATTGAAGACAATAAACCAAAGGCTATATCAAAGATTGAGGAGGCCATCAAAGGTGAGAATTGGATTTCCGTTGCAGTTACCAAAACAAAATACCCAGAAGGAGGCGAAAAACAACTTATATGGGCTCTTTTAAAGAGGGAAGTGCCATCAGGTGGGCTTCCTATGGATGTTGGCGCACTTGTTCAGAATGTGGGCACAACGATTGCCATTTACGAGGCAGTAAGATATAGAAAACCTTTAATAGAAAGGGTGTTAACCCTTTCAGGAGACCTTCCTAAGAAGAAAGGAAACTACCTTGTAAGACTTGGAACATTATTTAAGGATGTGATAGAACTTGCAGGCGGGCTTTTAGATGATCCATACAGGGTAATTATGGGGGGCCCTATGATGGGTATCGCGCAGCATAGTTTGGATGTTCCTGTTATTAAAGGAACAAGTGGTATTCTTGTATTCTCAGAAGAAAATACCCACTATCAGGAGCCCTATCCATGCATACGCTGTTCAAGATGTGTGGATGTATGCCCCATGAATCTTATGCCTCTATTTCTGGTTGATCTTATTAAAGCAAAGAGGTTTGAGGATGCAAAAAAGATTGGACTTTTAGATTGCATAGAATGTGGGTCCTGTGCTTATATATGTCCTTCACATATAAGACATGTTCAACTCATTAAATATGGTAAGCAAGAACTCAGGAGGCTTAAAAAATGAGTGAAAAACTCCTTGTAGTTTCCACCTCTCCACATATATTTACAAGGGAAGATACAAAAAAGATCATGTGGAACACTGTGTTATCTCTTCTTCCACCTGTGCTTGGAGCCCTCTATTTCTTTGGTATAAGGGCACTCTGGGTGATACTTGTTTCAGTAATAAGTGCTGTTATAACAGAGGCAATATGGCTCTATTTAAGGAAAATGCCTCTTTCTATGTCATTGGATGGAAGTCAGGTGATAACAGGCATCCTGCTTGCCCTTACATTGCCCCCTTCCATACCACTATGGATGGTCTCCTTAGGTTCAATTTTTGCCATCATCTTTGGTAAGCAGGTATTTGGTGGAATAGGGCAAAATATCTTCAATCCCGCACTTATTGGAAGGGCCTTTTTAATGGCTGCTTTCCCAGTAGAACTTACCACATGGGCTGTGCCTCACACCGGATTCCCTATGCATTTTGATGCCACTACATCTGCTACGCCCCTTGCACTCTGGAAGTTTTCACACCAGATGACATCATATAAGGCACTCTTTTTGGGTAATGTAGGCGGTTCCTTGGGTGAGACATCTGCACTTCTAATTCTGATAGGCTTTGCCTTTCTTGTTGCTAAAAAGTATATAGACTGGAAAGAATCTGTCTCTTATGTTGGAACTGTGTTTGTTCTTGGGGGTATCTTCTGGTTAATAAATCCTTCAAAATACCCGGACCCATTGTTTCATATCCTCTCAGGTGGTCTTATGTTAGGTGCCGTGTATATGATAACGGACATGGTAACAAGCCCTGTGACCTCAAAGGGAAGGATTATTTATGGTATTGGTGCAGGTATTTTGGTAATCCTTATAAGGCTCTTTGGTGGATATCCTGAAGGTGTAATGTATTCCATACTCCTTATGAACCTCACAAGGCCATGGATTGATAGGTTAACTATTAGAAGAAGATTTGGGGAGGTAAAAAGATGAAATTGGGCGTAAAAATGATCGTTGTGTTAACCTCCATAGCGCTTTTAAGTGGCCTTTTCCTGTCATATACCTACAAATCCACAGAGCAAGATATTAAAAGAAATAAGGAGCGGGAGAAGGAAAGGGCTATAAAGGTCGTAATTCCAGAAACAGATAGTTTTAAAGAAAGGGTTATAGATGCAAAAAACTCCCTCCTTACATCCTATGACAAAAATGGACATATCGTTGGCTATGCAATACTTACAGAAGGCACAGGATTTCAGGGACCTATAAAACTCATGGTTGGATTTGATACGACACTTTCTAAGATTAAAGGTTTGGAGATTCTTGAAAATGTTGAGACGCCAGGGCTTGGAAACAGGATAACCGAGAATTGGTTTAAAGAGCAGTTTAGAGGCAGACTTGCGCCAGTGGGCTATGTAAAGGGTAAAAAGCCCCAGGACCCTCACAAAATACAGGCTATTTCAGGTGCTACAATTTCGTCTCGTTCTGTTGTAAAAATAGTTAATCAGACTTGGGAACTTTTGAAAAAGGAGTTGAATAGATGAAAAAGCATTCCTTATTCTATGAATTTAAAAAGGGCCTTGTATCTGAAAACCCTGTACTTGTTATGGTATTGGGCCTTTGCTCAACCCTTGCAGTTTCAAACAAGGCAATAAATGCCGTTGCCATGGCACTCTCAGTGTTCTTTGTATTGTTTTTCTCCTCATTGATCATAGGCATTATTAAAGACCTCATACCTGACCAGGTAAGAATACCCTCATTTATACTCGTAATAGCGACTTTTGTTACCATTGTAGACCTGTTTATGCGGGCAAAATTCCCTGGGATTTCAAAGGCACTTGGTCCATACATCCCTCTTATTGTTGTGAACTGTATAATCTTGGGAAGACAGGAGGCGTTTGTATCAAAAAATCCGCTCTCTGCGTCTTTAATGGATGCCATTGGAATGAGCTTAGGATACTTCTGGGTTATAGTCCTTTTGGGTATTGTTCGTGAGTTTCTTGGATTTGGTACGGTATTTGGTTTTAGGGTACTTGGCTCATGGTTTAAGCCATGGCTTGTAATGGTATTACCGCCTGGGGCATTCCTTACACTTGGTGTTTTTGTTGGTGTCTTGAACCTCATAAGGCCAAAGGGAGGTAAAGCATGATACAGAAAGCGATCATCATATTCCTCGCCGCTGTATTAACCAATAATTTTGTCCTCACCTATTTTTTAGGATTATGCCCATTTTTTGGTGTATCAGAGCATGCATCATCTGCCATTGGTATGGGTTTTGCCTCCACCTTTGTTATGACCCTGACGGCTATAACAGCATGGATAATGGATTGGCTTGTTTTAAGACCCCTGCATCTTGAGTTTCTCCAGACAGCTGTTTTTATCCTTGTCATAGCATCCCTTGTCCAATTTGTTGAGATGTTTATTAAGAAAACATCTAAAGAGCTCTACAAGGCGCTCGGTATTTATCTCCCGCTGATTACAACAAACTGTATAGTGTTTGGTCTTGCCATAATTGGTTCAATGAAGAACTACAACCTTCTTGAGAATACCATGCTGGGTTTTGGTGCTGGAGTAGGATTTACCCTTGCTCTTGTTCTCATGGCTGGTATAAGGGAAGAATTGGAGTTTAAAAATGTTCCAGAGCCTCTAAAAGGTACAGGTATTGCACTTATTGTTGCAGGACTTATGGCACTTGCCTTTATGGGTTTTTCAGGAATGGTTTCACTTTAGGAGGTAAAAATGAATACCATTTTACTTTCAGTTATTGTAATGGCAGGAATGGGCATATTTTTTGCAGTATTTCTCCTTGTATCCTATAAAAAACTTTCAGTGGAAGAAGACCCGAGGATAAAGCAGATAGAAGAAATCCTGCCCGGTGCAAACTGTGGTGCATGTGGTTTTGCTGGTTGTGCCGCCTATGCAGAAGCCATTGTGCTTGAGGGAGCAGAGGTGAATAGATGTGCACCTGGAGGACCTGATGTTGCAAAGAAAATAGCAGAACTAATGGGGGTTCAAGTAGAAGTGAAAGAAGCACCTGTGGCCCACCTTATGTGCCAGGGATCCCGTGATGTGGCGGTTCAAAGGAGCGTGTATGTAGGTGAGCCATCCTGTCGTATTGAGGATTTTACAACAAAAGGAGACAAGGCGTGTACTTATGGATGCTTGGGCCTGGGCGATTGTGTTAGGGCGTGTCCCTTTGATGCCATGTACATGGGAGAGGATGGCCTTCCAAAAATAATAGAAGAAAAATGTACAGGGTGTGGTATTTGTGTTGAAGAATGTCCAAGGGATATACTTGCCCTTGTGCCAAGAGACCAGAAAACCTTTGTGGCATGTGTAAATAAGGATAAGGGTGCTATATCCCGTAAGGTGTGTAAGGTCTCATGCATAGCATGTGGTCTGTGCGTTAAAAAGGCGCCAGAGGGATCAATGGAACTTAAGAATAACCTTGCTGTTATTCTTGATTATAAACAGGTTGATACAAAGAGTGAGGAGGTATACGCTGCCTGTCCAACCAAGGCTATAGAACTTAAAGAGGAAAAGGATGGCTGAAACAACTGGGATAGTTAAAGAAGTAAAAGGTAATAAGGTCATTGTTACAACATCAAAGGGGGCATGTACAACATGCCCCCTTTCAAAGGTTTGCAGTATTAACGAGATAGAAGAAATAGAGGCTATAAAGGGTGAAGATTTAAAGGTTGGAGATAAGGTTTTGCTCTATAATTCAGAATCAAGCCTCATTATATTCGCCTTTGTGCTATTTATATTACCTCTTATTGTCCTTGTTTCAGTGTATGCACTTTTGCCAAATGGTTTAAAAGAGGGGATAAGGATGCTCATCGCACTTTTTGTAATGGGATTGTATTTTGTTTTACTTGGGATTTTTGAGAAAAAATTCAAGGATAGATTTATATTACCCATTGCCAGAAAAGAGCGGTAAACCTTTTAAAATCCCGACAAACATTCTGCATGCTTGCCATTTTGGTGCCTTTAAATTGATTGACTTTTCATTGGGTCTTATAATTTATTAGATATCTTTGTTGAATGGAGGGTATTATATGGCTATACTTGATGGCATAGAAAATCCAGGGGATCTTAAAAAATTAAATATAGAAGAACTTAAGCAACTTGCTGAAGAGATAAGAGAGTACATGATAGATGTTTTATCAAACATAGGTGGACATATTGCTCCAAACTTAGGCATAGTTGAACTTACACTTGCACTGCATTATGTATTTAATTCTCCAGAAGATAAAATAATTTGGGATGTCGGGCATCAATCTTATCCGCATAAGATAATAACTGGGAGAAAGAACCTACTTCCAACTATAAGGCAGTTTGGTGGTATAAGCGGTTTTACAAAAAGGGATGAGAGCCCACACGATATCTTTGGCGCAGGTCATGCATCAACATCGCTTTCTGCCGCCTTAGGACTTGCTACTGCAAGAGACCTTCTTGGCCAAAATTTCCATGTTATAGCAGTAATTGGTGATGGGGCGCTTACAGGTGGCATGGCGCTTGAGGCATTGAACAACATTGGGCAACTCAAAAAGGATATGATTGTTATTCTCAATGATAATGATATGTCCATAGCGGAGAATGTGGGTGCTGTTTCAAGTCATCTTTCTAAACTCGTTTCTCTACCTCTCTATTTTAAATTCAAAGAGCACTTATGGGAACTTTTGGACAAATTGCCTTCTGAAACACTTTCAAAGAAGGCTAAGATTCTCACCAAAAAACTAAAGGAGGGCCTTAAAAATCTTGCTATCCCAACCATTGTTTTTGAAGAGTTTGGTTTTGAATATATAGGACCCTTAGATGGGCATGATATTAAACTTCTCATTGATACATTGGACAAAATTAAAGAAGCAAAAGGTCCTATCCTTATCCACATATTAACGAAAAAGGGTAAGGGATATAAACCAGCAGAAGAGAAAACAGAACTATTTCATGGTCTTGGTCCATTTAATAAGGATACAGGAGAGCCCATAAAAAAACCTGGTCCTCCGAGGTATACAAAGGTATTTGGTGATGCAGTGGTAGAACTTGCGAAAAGGGATGATAAGGTTGTTGCTATAACGGCTGCAATGCCACTTGGTACAGGCCTTGACAAATTTAGGGAGGAGTTTCCTGATAGGTTCTTTGATGTAGGGATTGCAGAGCAGCATGCTGTTACATTCGCAGGTGGACTTTCTTTACTTGGTATAAAGCCATTTGTTGCCATTTATTCCACTTTTTTGCAGAGGGCATATGACCAGATAATACATGATGTGGCGCTTCAGAAATTGCCTGTTAAGTTTTTCATTGATAGGGGAGGCCTTGTCGGTGAAGATGGTCCCACACATCACGGTGCTTTTGACTTATCATACCTCAGACTTATTCCCAATATGGTAATTATGGCACCAAAAGACGCAGATGAGTTTAGAAATATGATTTATACTGCATACAAATACAACAAGGGCCCGATTGCATTAAGGTATCCAAGGGATAGGGTACCCAAAGAACCAGATGGTACTGAGTTTAAAGAAATCGCCATAGGAAGTTGGGAGATGCTCAAGGAAGGAGGTGATGCCATAATACTTGCTGTTGGCACAATGGTTTTGCCTTCCCTTAGGGTATCTTTGGAACTTGAAAAAGAAGGCATTAGTATAGGTGTTGTAAACGCGAGGTTTGTAAAGCCTATGGATGTTGAAATGCTAAGAAGTATTGCAGAAAAATATAATAATATTATAACTATTGAAGAGAATACCAAAGTCGGTGGTTTTGGAGCAGGTGTTTTAGAGAACCTTGCAGAGATGGGTTATAAGGGACGGGTTAAGTTGATAGGTATACCTGATACATTTATAGAGCACGGGAATCGTAAGAAACTCCTTGAGGTTGTTGGCCTTGATGAACAGGGTATAAAAAAACAGGTATTAGATTTTATAGGATGAGTATGCATAAAGAGTTATGTGAAATATGCGGTAAAAGACCCGCAGAAGTAGAATTTGTAGAAATAGTGGATGGTAAAAAGGTTGTGATGCATCTTTGTAAAATATGTGCCAATCGCAAGGCAAATGGCTTACCCTTGTTGCTTACAGAAGAGATTGAGGAAGATAGTGCTCTTGTATGTCCCAATTGTGGGACATCGCTCTCCCAAATAAAACAAACCCTACAGGTTGGTTGTCCTGTGTGTTATGATACATTCCGTGGTGCTATAAAGGACCTTTTAAAGAAACTTCAGGGAAGCGCCTCTTTTTCCGCCCAAATAGACCTAAAAACTTCAGAAGAAAAGGACCTTATAGTTATGAAGTATAGATTAAAAAAAGAATTGGATGAGGCGGTAAAGAATGAAGATTTTGAAAGGGCGGCAAAATTAAGGGATGAAATAGAAAATATAGACAAGAGGCTCAAATGGCTTGGTACGAACCCTATAGAATAACACCTCCATGGTGGCAATCGCAAGGAAAAATAGTTGCATCCACAAGGGCGAGATTTACAAGGAACATAGAAGGTCATAGATTCCCTCAGAGGATGGATGAAAAGGAAAGAGAGAGTATTTTAAATGAGATTATACTTTCTATCAAAGATGTGGTGTCAGGATTCAAAAATACTGTAATTGATACGAATATAAAGAGAGATTTTTTCGTTGAAAGGCATGTATTGAGTAAGGATAGCCAAAAAAATATAGCCCTTTTTACGGATCATACCGAAGAAGAGAGTTATCTTATAAACGATAGAGATCATCTAAGATTCCAAATAACAATGCCCGATAATGCACTTTTTGATGTTTTTTCTTTAGCAAGGGAAAGATTGAGAACATTGGAAAAAGAGTTTAATTTTAGTTATTCTGATACATTTGGTTATCTTACCTCCTCTCTTACAAATACTGGAACAGGCTTTAGGCTTTCCGCTCTTATGTTTATACCAGGCATTTTTCTTGCAAGAGAGACAGAGAAAATATTGGCGCTTTTGGTTAAGGCTCCAATTGTTTTAAGGGGACTTTTTGGCGGTCATAGCGAGATAAAGGGAAATTACCTCCAGATATCCACAAAATTTACCCTCAGTATGGGTATTGAGGATGATCTGAGGATGCTTGATGAAGTAGTGAAGGCACTTTCTGAAACAGAAGAAAAATCAAGGAACATATTGCTTTCTGAGGCGCATCTTGAACTTGAAGATAGAATATCAAGGTCACTCGCCATACTTGAAAGTGCAAGGATAATGTCTTATGATGAGTCCTTAGAACATCTTTCTATACTAAAATTTGCCTCTCAACTGGGTTTTGAGGGTATTCCAGATGAAAAAACAATTAACAGATTGATTTTTTGGTCTTCTCCTTCGCATATAGCATCATTGGAGGATTTTGAATTGAAGGATGAAGAAATTGATATAAAAAGGGCAGATTTTATTAGAAAACATCTTTTTAGAGATTATGAAGATTAAAATGCTAATTGATGAGATTGAGGAACTTGTAACGCCCAAGGGGAGCGCTCCTCTGAGTGGCAAAAGACAGAAAGAGATTGAGAAGATCCACAATGCTGCCATCTTAATTGATGAAAATGGTACAATAGTTGATGCTGGAGAGCGAGAGAAGGTCTTACGAAAATATCGTATCACTCCCTCAACCTATCTTATTTCTGCAAAGGGTAAAACAGCCATACCAGGACTTGTTGATCCACATACACATCTTGTATACAAGGGATGTAGGCATTGGGAGCTTGAAGAGAGGCTAAGGGGAAGAGAGTATATAGAGATACTCAAGATGGGAGGTGGCATTCTGAATACTGTAGAAAAGACAAGAGAAGCTGATGAAGAGGAATTGTACGATTTGGCATCAAAGAGGCTTGATATAATGCTTTCTTATGGGACGACATCTTTGGAGATAAAATCTGGCTATGGACTTTCAAAGGAGGCTGAGAGAAAGATATTAAGGGTTATAAATAGATTGAAAAAAGAAAGGGGGCAGGTTATAAGTTCCACATTCTTGGGCGCCCATGCAGTACCGATGGAGTATCGGGATAAGCCTCATAAATATGTGGACTTGATAGTAAATGAAATGCTTTTGGAATTTAAAGACCTTGCCGAGTTTGTGGATGTTTTTCTTGAGGAGGGTGCCTTTGGTTATGAAGATGCAGAAAAGATCTTGAGGAGGGCAAAAGAACTCGGTTATGGTATAAAAATACATGCTGATGAGATTACAGATTCCAAAGGGGCATGTCTTGCTGCTGAACTTAAGGCACAGAGCGCAGACCATCTTTTGCATGCTTCAGATAGATGCCTTGCAAGGATGAAAGAAGCAGGTACTATTGCTGTTTTACTTCCATCAACAGCATATTTCCTCAAAAAGCCCTTTGCCAATGCAAGGAAGATGATAGATATGGGCATCCCTGTTGCCATCGCAACAGATCATAATCCAGGGACTTCTCCACTTTATTCCCAGATGCTTAATATGTCTTTTGCGGTATTCCTCATGGATATGCTACCTGAGGAGGCATTGGTTGCAGCCACGCTTAATGCGGCTTGTGCTATAGGTAGGGGCGATATAATAGGTACTATAGAAAAGGGTAAAAGGGCTGATATTGTGCTTTTAGATGCGCATTCATTTATGCATATTTTTTATGAAACAGGGCATAATATTACAGATACAGTTATACTCAATGGCAAAGTTATCCGAAAGGATGGTTGAGTTTGTTAAAAAATAAACTTGTTCTTGATTGTTCATGCTACAGAACTTATAATTGAGTAGTGTTGACTTTGTAAAATAAGGAGGCGAGTTTTGGGTGTCCTTAAGTTAACAAAAGAGAAGTTCCGTAAAGTTGACCTCATAAATCGTATTAGCGGTCAAAATGTTTATGACTGCTATCAGTGCGGACGGTGCACATCAGGTTGCCCCAGCGCTGATGAGATGGATATTGTACCTTCACAGACTATGAGATTTTTACAGATCGGAGAAGTAGACAAGGTTGTAGAATCCAACACTCCATGGGTGTGTCTTACATGTCTTATTTGCTCAGTCAGATGTCCAAAGGGAATAGATATCGCGGCAATTATGGAAGCATTGAGGCTCGTTAAATTGAGAACTAATTACGACTTTATACACCCTAACAAAATACCAGAGGAAGATCTTGAAGAACTTCCTCCAATTGCACTTGTTGCAGCGTTCCGCAAGATGACTCCATAAAGGAGGCTAAAATGACGATAAAAATACCTTATTATCCCGGCTGTACCTTGAAGACCACGGCAAAGAATTTTGAAGATACAGCAAAACTTGTAGCAGGGGTGTTTGATTACGAGTTTGATGAACTTTATAGATGGAATTGTTGTGGTGCGGTATACGGACTGTCAGAGGATAATGTTATGCATAAGGTTGCACCAGTTAGAAATATGTTAAGGGTTAAAGAGGTTGGAGAAAAGAGGATGCTTGTTCTTTGCTCAATGTGTTTTAATACACTTAAGAGGGCAAACTATTATGTGAGAAGGAATAAAGATAAACTTGAGGTGATAAATGCCATTATGTATCTTGAGAATACCACGTACGACGGCAGTGTTGAGGTTGTACATCTACTTGAGCTCTTAAGGGATGAGATAGGGTTTGATAGAATAAAAAAGGCTGTAAAAAAGCCACTTCGGGGTATAACAGTGGCCGCCTATTACGGTTGCCTTCTTTTAAGGCCAAGTGAAATTGCTATAGACAGTGTGGAACAGCCAACTGTTATGGAGGATTTAGTGGAGGCATTGGGAGGTAAAGTTATTGATCTTAATGTTAAAACTGAGTGCTGTGGCTCTTATCAAACAGTGAAAAGGAAAGATATAGTTGCTGATAGAACCAATTTTATTATTGGAGAGGCAAGGAAACAGGGTGCAGATATGCTCATCACATCATGCCCATTATGTCATTTTAATCTTGATAGAAGGCAAAAGGAGGCAAAAAAACGACATCCTGATTTCAAAGAAATGCCCATACTTTATTTTACTCAACTTATGGCACTTGCCTTTGGCTTTGAAGAGGATAAACTCGGATTTGAACCCCATTATGTAGATCCAAGGCCTTTATTAAAAGAAAGGGGGTTATTATAATGGCAGAAAAGCCCAGAATTGGTGTATTTGTCTGTCACTGCGGCCTTAATATCGCAGGTGTTATTGATGTAAAAAAAGTGGCAGAAGAGGCAAAGAAGATACCTGGAGTGGTATTTTCTACAACCTATGTTTACATGTGCTCAGAACCTGGCCAACAACTGGTAATAGATTCTATTAAAAAATACAAATTAAATGGTGTTGTAGTCGCAAACTGTTCACCTACCTTACATGAGAGAACATTCAGAAACGCTGCTGCAAGAGCAGGGCTCAATCCTTACAGGGTAGAAATAGCCAATATTCGTGAGCAGGTTGCATGGCCACATGAACACGAGCCTGAGATTGCGACAAAGAAGGCTATTAGAATCGTTAAAGCCACTGTGGAACGTGTAAAGAACAACATGGCTTATGTCCCCTATGAAATCTCTGTTAACAAAAAGGCGTTAGTTATAGGTGGTGGAATTGCAGGCATTCAGGCGTCCTTAGATATTGCAGAGGCTGGATATGAGGTCTACCTTGTTGAAAAGTCGCCATCCATAGGCGGCAAGATGATACTTCTTTCTGAGACATTTCCCACACTTGACTGTCCTCAGTGTATTGAAACGCCTAAGATGACGGATGTATCTCAAAATCCCAGGATTCACCTTATGACATATTCAGAAGTTGAATCTGTCTCTGGTTACATGGGCAATTTTAAAGTCAAGGTGAGACGTAAAGCAAGATATGTAGATGTGGATAATTGTCTCGGATGTGGTGCTTGTGTAGAGGCTTGCCCTGTAAAAAATATCCCATCTGAAGTAGACAGGGGTCTTACTAATAGGAGGGCTATTTATATTTCATTTGATCAGGCGGTCCCTCTCGTTCCGGTGATCGATGCGGATCATTGTATAAAATTAACATATGAGAAAAAGGTTGCAGAAGGTAAAATAAAGAGGCGTTCAAAACCTGGCACTGTTAAAATATGCGAAAAATGTCAGGATGCCTGTGAGCCAAAGGTGATAAACTTTAAGGATACGGATAAGATTGAAGAGATTGAGGTTGGTGCGATCATTGTTGCAACCGGATTTGACCTTATGCCAATGGAGAAACTTCCCGAATATGGAGGAGGTAAGATACCAGATGTCATTGATGCGCTTGCTTTTGAAAGATTACTTGCTCCCTCAGGTCCCACTCATGGTGTTCCCAAAAGACCTTCAGATGGTAAAATACCAAAGACCGTCGTATTTGTATCCTGTGCAGGTTCAAGGGACCCTGCTCATGGTGTTGCATACTGCTCAAGGATATGTTGTATGTATCTTGCCAAACAGGCAATGCTTTATAAACACGCAGTGCCAGATGGCATGGCTTATAACTTCTACATTGATATCCGTTCAAACGGAAAGGGATATGAAGAGTTTGTTCAAAGGGTGAGAGAACAAAGAGACCTAATTTATTTAAGGGGTAAGGTTTCAAAGATTTTCCAGAGAGGAGACAAAGTGGTTGTATGGGGAGCAGATACATTAACAGGTCAGAAGATTGAGATTGAGGCAGATCTCGTTGTTCTTTCTAATGCCATGGTGCCTTCGGAAGGAGCAAAAGAACTTGCCCAGAAACTCAGAATTCCACAGGATGAGTATGGATGGTTTAATGGTGCGCACTTGAAATTGAGGCCACTTGAAACCGTAACAGCAGGTATATTTATTGCGGGTGCTGCACAGTTTCCAAAGGATATAACAGATACAGTTTCCCAGGCATCAGGTGCTGCTGCGAAGGTAATCTCCATGTTTGCTAAACCTAAATTAACGAAAGAGCCACTCATAGCCAATGTGGATACAGAAATATGTGCAGGTTGTGGTATATGCAAAGAACAGTGTGCCTATGGTGCTATCACTATTGATCCCAAGAAGAAGGTATCCGTTGTAAATGAGGCATTATGTGAAGGGTGTGGCGCTTGCGCTGCTGTCTGTCCATCTGGTGCGATGCAACTTAGGAATCTCAATAGCAAGCAGGTCATAAGAATGGTAGAAGTATTAACAGAGGATTATTAAAGGAAATAGGGAGGCTTTTAATGGCAGAGAAAGAAGTTTTAAATGAAGAAGAAAAAGAGCCCCAGGCAAAGATGATTCCTGTTTTTATAATGGGGCAGAAGTATGAAGTGCCTGAAGGCTCCACTATATTGAACGCCATAGAATACGCTGGATACCAACTCAAAAAAGGTGTAGGGTGTAGAGAAGGCTTCTGTGGTGCATGTGCAACCGTTTACAGGCTTCCAGGAGACTACAAGTTAAGGGGCGGTCTTGCATGTCAAACCGTTGTGCAACCTGGTATGTATCTCACACAGATACCATTTACCCCAGCACAAAAGGCAATATACGACATAGATGAGGTAAAACCTGATATCAGTACCTTCCAGAAATTCTACCCTGAAGTATTCAGGTGTCTTGGATGTAATGCATGCACAAAGGTATGTCCACAGGAACTTAAGGTAATGGATTACATTCAGGCTATAATGAGAGGTGATATTGAACTTGCCGCTGATTTATCCTTTGACTGCATTATGTGTGGACTTTGCACAATGAGATGTCCTGCAGAAATGGCACAGTATAATATAGCCCTACTTGCAAGAAGACTTTATGGAAAATACATGATGCCAAAGCCCGAGTTTGTCTATAAGCGTATTGAAGAGATAGAACAGGGAAAGTACGAAAAGGAATTTGAGGAGATTATGTCCCTTTCAAAAGAAGAACTCGAAAAAAGATATACAGAAAGAGACATCAACTTTGATATAACATAGGGGGAGAAAATGAAGAGTTTTCCAGGATATCCTGAAAGCATGTGGCCATCCTTGGAGATGGTTGAGAAGACAAGGCCTAAAAGGGTAGAGCTTGCGAAACAGGGGCTTATAAACTTCCTAAAACCCATGAGCCTTGAAGAGAGGGAGGATGTTTTAAGTAAGTACCATCCAGATTACCAGCCAGATGCAGAAAAAGAGATACATGTTGGGCCAAATAAGGGTGAAAAATTAACAGCAAAGGTTGTAGAACTCCTTGAATCCCATGCTCGTATAAAACCTGAGGAAGTTGACCTATCTAATCCTGACTTTGATGTGGATGTACTTGTTATAGGTGGTGGTGGTGCTGGGTCACAGGCTGCAATATGGGCAATGAAGGAAGGTGCAGATAGCATAGTTCTTGCAACAAAACTCAGAATTGGCGATGCCAATTCTATGATGTCACAGGGTGGAATGCAGGCTGCAGTAAATCCACATGATTCCCCTGTGATACACTACCTTGATATAATAGGTGGTGGTCATTTTGCCAATAAGCCGGAACTCGTAAAGGTACTTGCTTCAGAGGCTCCATTTATAGCAAAATTCCTTATGGAGTTGGGTGTTATGTGGGACAGAGATGAGACAGGTCATCTACAAACAAAGCCCGGTGGTGGAACGTCAAGAAGGAGGATGCTTTCTGCTCGTGATTATACAGGTGCTGAGATTATGAGGGTGTTAAGGGATGAGGTTAAAAACCATCCTGATAAGATAACACTACTTGAATACTCACCTGCTATAGAACTTTTAACAGATGAAGAGGGTAGAGTGGCTGGTGCCATTTTAATGCAGACAGAGACAGGTGAGTTTATAGTTGTTAGGGCAAAGTCCACAGTTATTACAACAGGTGGATTTGGAAGGCTCCATATTAAAGGATTTCCAACAACAAACCATTATGGGGCGACAGCAGATGGTCTTGTACTTGCTTATAGGGTTGGCGCAAGATTAAGGGATATGGATACAGTTCAGTTTCATCCCACAGGTGCTGTTTTCCCTGAGCAGGTATGGGGATTCCTTATAACAGAGAAGGTAAGAGGACTTGGTGGTCAGCCTGTAAATAAAAACGGTGAACTCTTTGTATATCCCCTTGAGCCAAGGGATGTTGAGGCGGCATCCTTTATAAGAGAATGTGCAAAAGGGCTTGGCGTAACAACGCCAACAGGTAAAGTTGGGGTATGGCTTGATTCACCTGTTATAGAAGAACTTTCAGGGCCTGGTACCATAGAAAAACAACTACCTGCCATGTTGAGACAGTTTCATAGGTTTGGGATTGATATAAGAAAGACGCCCATGCTTGTTTATCCAACGCTACATTATCAAAATGGTGGTATTGAAATCAACGAGAGAACTGAAACCAATGTGCCCAATCTCTTTGTTGGAGGTGAGGCATCTGGTGGGGTTCATGGCAAAAACAGGTTGATGGGCAATTCTGTTCTTGATTATAATGTTTTTGGCAGAAGAGCAGGCATTTTTGCTGCCAGAAATGCTAAAAAGAACAATATTGGAAAGAAATTGACACTACAACATGTGGAAAAATGGGAGAAAGAACTAAAAGAGGCAGGAATAGAGACAAAGAGAATAAGTCCCATACTCTTTCCTGATTACAGAAATAAGGAGATACTTAAAAAACACCGGAATGAGTTTGACCCATTTATAGGGTTTGCATTGACAGGGTGGCAGGAATGAAAAAGCATGTTGTAATCTATGGGACCAACTTAGCGGCGCTTAAAGCAGCGGCTAATTTCGGCAAATCTGGATATTCTGTGCTTTTGTTGAATAAGGGCCGCTTCATAGGGGATGTGCCAAATCTTTTGTCGTCCTCCTCTCCGCGCAATGTATACTATCCGAGTTTGAGCGTCTTCGTAAGTAAATTACCTACTGTTGAAGTGTGGCACAATGTAGAACTTGATAATGTAAGTGCCGATAAAAATGTTGTGAAGATTACCTTAAAGAGAAAAATGCCTTTTGTAGACGAGCGAAAATGTATTGTGTGTCAAAAATGCGTAGGAAAAGGTGTTCGCTATATAAGGAGGCCCGGCGGAATATTCATAAGGGATGATGATACCTTGGAAAATGCAGATGAACTTGAGTCACTTTGTCCTGTTGGGGCAATAAATACAAAAGAAGAGATTGTAAGTGAACAAATTGAGAGCGATATATTTCTTATTGGGACGGAATTTGAAGTAAGTAAGGAAGAACTTGAAAAATATGGATATGGCACTATAGATAATGTAATTACTCTTAAAGAAGCAGAACACTTGATTTTTGGTGGTAAGACTAAAGAAGAAGCATTTAGCAAGGATGATGGAACGCTTATAAACAAGGTTGCTTTTGTTCTTCCATATACCCTGGAAAATGAGGGGTATCTTAGCAATTATCCTTTCTTTAAATTGGCAGAAACACCACTTGCCTTTAAGGAATTACATCCTGATATGGACATTACAGTATTTTATAACTTGCCCAATTTCTATGGAAAAGGAAATGTTGCCATTTTAAAGGAGGCCAAAGAGCGTGGAATAAAGATTGTAAAAACAGATGATATCAAAGTGGAGGAAGGCCCGAAGGTCAACGGTGAGGATTTTGAACTTGTTGTTCTTGGACTTTTGGAAAAAGCACCATCCGAACTTAAAGACCTTTCAGAGAAACTCCATCTTAGGATGCTTGATTCAGGGTACATCTGGACCTCTCCTGACTCACTAAAGACAAGTGTTGATAGGGTTTTTGTCGTAGGAGAGGCACATACTGCAAAACCACCTATAGATAGTTTGTATGATGCTGCATTGGTAATAGTAGAAAGTCTTGAGTATCTATCTCCACCCATAAAGATGCAGCCCCAAAAGATGGAATTTCCTAATTACGATGAGGTGGATGAACCCAATATAGGGCTTGTAATTTGCCGCTGTGCTGCAGAATACCATGGAAATAAAGCAGAAGAACTTAAAGAGAGAGAAAAACCATATTACAAGGATGTTAAGATTATAGATTACCTATGCACAGAGAAGGGACAGTCAGAACTTATTTCATTTATAAAAGATAATGATCTTCATAGGGTGGTTATTGGTGCATGTTCACCGAGGTTAAAACAACCTGCTATAATGAATACTGTAGCAAGGGCGGGTCTTGACCCTGTTTATGCAGATGTTGCGCAACTTAAAGAGTATGGCAATGCCCTTGATGTTCAAGAAAGACTAATCGCATTCTCAAGAAAAAAGGTTCTTGATAGAAAGCAGTGGCCTATGCCTGTAGAAGACTACGACAATAAAACAATTATAATAGGAACATCCACTGCTGCTTTGTCTGCTGCGTTATCTATTCAAAGGGCTGGGTTCCCTGTATTAATTGTTTCAGAAAATAGGATTATTCCTGAGACACCTATGCAGGATAGACTATTGAACAAATTAAAGGATCAAAAAGATGTTCGGATGCTTGAGAAGGTTAATATAGAAGGCCTTGAGGGATATGCCGGGCATTTTGTTCTAAACTTCTCTCAAGGAGAAAGTGGAGAAAAAACATATAGTGAAAAGGCAGGAGCAATTTTATTTGCACCATCCGTGAAAGTTGATATAGGTGCAGAAGATTTCAATGATAAAGAGCATATTGGTATAGTTTGTGGACTCTTAAAGGGTAATATAACTTCTACTTCAAGGGCTACCTGTAATAAAGCACTTATGCTTGTCGAAGAACTTCTTGAGAAGGGTAAGAAGGTAACAGTGGGCACGCCAGTGTCATGTATCAATGGTACAAATCAGGATAAAGTGAAGTTGCTTTTAAAGAAGGGATTGGATCTGGAGTTCTTTGATCCATTTTCCAATGAAGAGAGTATAAGTGATGCACTTAAAGAAAGAGGTGCTGACATTGTTATTAAGATTGATGTAAACGCAGAAGATGCAGTAAAATTAGCAAACAAATTGGGATTTAAAACAGATCCGGATGGACTTTTTACCTTCCTTGATGGTCCTTATGATGAGGTAAACATTAGATTGAGGATACATGACCTTGCATCCAACGGTATATTCGTTGCAGGTTACATGCACAAGCCTATGACAGAAGAAGAAGAGATAAAGGATGGAGAAGCACAGGCATTCTCAATTTTACAACTCGTATCAAAAGGCAAGATGACACCACATCCTGAGGCAGGGAGATTTGTCTCATATACCAATTATAGAAAATGCGCGGGTTGTGCCCTGTGTGTTAATGCTTGTGAATATGACGCAAGATATATTGATCCTATTGAAAAGGTAGCAAAAGTTAGAGAGATTTTATGTGATGGTTGTGCTGCCTGCGTAAATGCCTGTCCATCAGGCGCAGCACAGGTGAGATCTCTTGAAACCAAAACAATGCTTGAAATAATTAATGAATCTGTGAAATAAGGAGGTTTAAAGTGGGCGAGTTTGAACCCAAAATAGTGGGATTTTTCTGTAACTGGTGTACCTCAAGTGCTGCGGATCTTGCAGGAACATCAAGGCTTGAGTATCCTGCCAATATAAGGCCCATAAGGGTTCCGTGTAGCGGAACCGTTGATCCTGTCTACCTTTTGAGGGCATTGAGAGAAGGTGCAGATGGCGTAATGATAGGTGGGTGCCATCCTGGGGATTGTCATTACATAACGGGTAATCTTAAGGCAAGGAGAAGGGTTAAGATAGTGAAAACCATACTTGAGTCCCTTGGACTTCCACATGAGCGTGTTCTTCTTGCGTGGATAAGTGGAGCAGAAGGAGCAAAGTTTCAGAGGGTCGTGACAGAATTCACCAATAAACTTAAAGAAATGGGTCCCGCAGACCTTTCTAAGAAATGGCAATAGGAGGCATTTAAATGTCAAAAGGTGCATGGATAAAGACAAAAAAAGATCCCAATGAGGCAGCAGGCTGGTTTTTGGCAGAGTTGAGAAGAAAGGATATTGTAAAGGGCGTAATGGCTCAAAAAGAGATGTATCCAGGGCAGGGTGCATGGCATTATCTACTTAAAAACCCAGAAGATATAGAGAAAACAAAGGTCTTTATACCGTTTATGGGTTCAAGTGGTGCCACAGCGCTTTCTAAACTTACAAAGGACAAACCTCTCAAAGACCCAGTTGCTATGGTGCTTCGGCCATGTGAAGTAAGGGGTGTTGTAGAACTTACAAAGTACAAGCAAATCCAACTTGACAATGTCATAATAATCAGTTTTGATTGTGTTGGTACTTATGAAAGAACAACTTACCTTGAGGGTCCCACCTATCTTCCTGAGGATGAAGAAAAATTAAGGGGTGCGTGTAAGAGGTGTAAGAGGTTCACGCCTAATTTTGGGGACATAACCTTGACTTATCTTGGTATAAGTGAAGGTATTATGGCCATTCCTACCTCTGAAAAGGGAGAAGAGATACTAAAATCCCTTGGTTTTGAACTTGTGGAAGTTCCAGCAGAAAGAGAGAAGAAACTTGCAGAACTTCAAGAAAAAAGAGAAAAGGCAAGAGAGGAGCAGTTTACAGAGTTCAAGAAAGAGTACAGTGGTATGGAAGGGCAGTTAAAATTCTTTGGAAAGTGCATAAACTGTAAAAACTGTATGGAAAACTGTCCTATCTGTTTCTGCAAAGAATGCTTCTTCAAATCGCCTTCTCTTACGTGGGATTCAGAGGTTTATATGGATATGCTTGATAACAAAGGTGCAGTCAGAATGCCAGAAGATCCCATTTTCTTCCAGTGGGGAAGGCTTGCACACATAACACCGTCATGTATAGGCTGTGGCCTATGTACAGAGGCATGTCCGGTTGGCATAGATGTTGGGCTCATTTTCTCCTATGTAGCAGAACATGTTCAGGGTGCATTTGATTATGAGGCAGGTAGGTCCCTTGATGAGTCTCCAATTCTTATGGAGTTCAAAGAAAAAGAATTGGAAGACCTTGCAATGTAAGGTATAAAAATTAAAAAATTAAAATTTGCAAAGATTA
>CAJXJZ010000016.1 GCA_913055745.1 uncultured bacterium
TAAAGAGCCAATAATAAAAACATATTGGGGAGATGCAAGGAATCTTGATAAGATTAATGACAATAGTGTTGAACTCGTGGCAACACATCCTCCATATGCAAATATAATTTCATATACTAAAAATAAGAGACAAACGGATGATCTTTCACAAATCCCATTTACAGAATATTTAAATGGAATGCATAAAGTAGCAGAAGAATCCTATAGAGTATTAAAACCTGGTAAGATTTGTGCGATTTTAATAGGAGACACTCGAAAGCATAAACATTATGTACCCATTGCGTTCAGGGTTATGCAAACATTTTTAGATGTAGGTTTTGTATTGAAGGAAGATATAATTAAATTGCAATGGAACATGAAAACCACACGGGAAAAATGGCGTGCTAAAGAATATGAATTTTATCTAATAGGCCATGAACACATTTTTGTTTTTAAAAAGCCCGAAAGTGAAAAAGAGTATAAAAAATATAAATTTAGTGTAAAATGGTGGAGCGATGGTCAGATTTAGAGAACTTGGTTTCAGTAATTTTGATGAATATATAAAACATTTCTTTAAAACCTTATTACCGACAAATAAAACTTACGAGTACTTTGTAGATTGGGATAAGGTCAGAAATGCCACAAACAAGTATCTATATGAACTCTCCTTGCTAAACTCTCTAACAAAAGTGACCGCATCTGAGCGCGAAATACATTTACGTTCATTGTTATATAAATATCCACAAGTTGTAGAGGTAATCCCCCTCCTCATAGCCGAAAGAGTAAAAAACGGGAAGATTGATATTTTTGATTTAGAATTAGAGCAATTCATTATCTTTGAGTTCAATCGCTCAAAAGTTAATAAAAATACTGTCCCAAAGATCTTGAAATTCTGTAATAAAACAGGGATCTTAGACTTATTTGAACAGGTTCAGGATATACATGACTATCTCCTTGGCGTTGAAGTTGGTATAGATACAAACGCCAGAAAAAATAGAAGTGGTGATATTTTTGAAAAGATGTGTCAAAATAAGATTAAAAACTTAATAGGAGAAAATTACAAAACTGTGAATAACGATCCCAATTTTTCTCTATATCCTATAATCACAAATGGTAGAAGTAAAGGGAAAACTCATGACATTGTAATTTATAAAGACAATACTCCATTTTTTATCGTTGAGTGCAATTTTTATAATGTAACGGGTAGTAAGCCAGTCTCAATAGCAGAAAGTTACATTGAGATGCACATAGTAGCACAAGAAAATGGAGTGGGGTTTTTATGGGTAACTGATGGCCCTGCATGGCACAAGATGAAGGACCCTATTTTAAGAAGTATGAAAGAAATAGATTGGATTTTAAACTTTCAAATGTTGAACTTTATAAGGAAAATCTTAAGGTAATACACGCTTTTACCTAAAAATTCTAAACTCCACCTTAAAAATAAAAATTTTAATAATCACACAAAAAATCATTTCTACAGTCTCTTCATATTAAAGAGAACATCACAGTCAATGGGTAATCCATGATAGCAACTGTTTGACATTCTATGCCCTTCGTTCTATAATATAGATAACTTATTAACTATTACATACAAACAAATTTAAAAAAAGGAGGATTATTATGGAAAGAAACTGGACAAGAAAAGAGCCAATAATTGCAGCTATTTTAAGTTTTCTTATACCCGGCCTTGGACAAATATATAACGAAGATGTAAATAGAGGTGTAACAATAATGGTAGTTCAAGTTATTCTGGTAGTGTTAGGTGTTGTAATGTTAATTGCTTCTCCAGTAGCAGGAGCGGTACTATTGTTAGGTCCGCTCCTCTTATGGATTTGGAATATTTCTGACGCAGTTAATGGTGCTAAGGAAATAAATAGAAAAATTGAAGAAGAAGAAGAAAGAAAAAGGTTAATTGAAGAAAAGCGTAAATTAGAAACTATTGAGTTAAACGAATTTATTGAATCTTTAAGAAAAGATTATGCATTATTTAAAAATGGTATTCTCTCTGAAGAAGAGTTTATTAAAAGAAAAGAAACAACCATATCACAATTAAGAATAAAAAAAATTGACAGAGGATCTGAGGATTTTTTGTACGCTATTATTCCATTAAAAAAAGAGCAAATTCTTACTGATCAAGACCTTAAAGTTATAAAAGAAATGCTACAATTTAAAGATTAAAAATATATAAGCATTTTCAAAGAAGTGTAAATTACAAAATAGTAAGAGGTTAAAAAATTTGGCTTCTATCGTTTTTAACATGCTTTTTACCATGATTATAATGTTGGCAAACTCAACTTCTTATTCTATGAGATGATATTAAAACCATACACAAATAAAATAGGTGGTTTTGCAAATCTAATGTAGCGTATTTAACTACTCTATGGATTGAAAATCTATTTTTGCGAAAATATTTTTAAACTAAATAATTATACCCACTTATTACCCTTTACTAACCTATGCATCTTTGCTAAGTTTTTGCCGAGGCGAAGGGCATATTCAACGGCTTCTTTGTCCTGGAGTGGATCAAGAAAATTCACAGAATAGGTAAATGCATAAGGCGGGAATAGAAAGCCCATATCATTTAGTGTTCCCATAAGTTGTAAAATCGTCATCATCGCCCCATCTTCCTGCGCGGTTACGACAAAACCACCTATTTTGCCATCAAGCATTTTCCCAACATTCTCAAGGGATGTGAGCCTCTCTATAAGGTTCTTCATCCTTCCTGACATGGAATACCAGTAAACAGGTGAAAGGAAAACTATTATATCCCTCTTCAGCATCTTATCCATTACTATTTTGAAGTCATCATTCAATTTGCCTTCAAGACAACGCTTTGGATTACATAAACTTCCATCCTCACTTACGCACCCTTCACAGAAGTTTATATTAAGGTCTACAAGGTGAATATACTCAACCTCATAACCCTCACTCTCAAGACCTTCTCTAACCTTCGTTGAAAGTCTATAGGTTATGCCCCTATCTCTTCTTGCTGAACCGTTTATAAAAAGTGCCTTCTTTTCCATATTATATATTGTAAGTGATACAAGGCGTTCAGCCAAACGCTTTTACAAAGTAAATAAATGGACTTTAGTCTGTCATAAATAATATCTTAAGAGGACATGTACCACATTGGGGATTTCTGCTTCTGCAGTGTTCTTTGCCTAATTTGACTAAAAGGGCATGGTATTCTTTGTATAAAGATACATCTTTTGGTAGGTTTTGTTCAAATAAAGACTGAATAGTCTCATAATCCGCTTTTTCTTTTATGATATTGTGTCTTCTTAGCACTCTCCTTGTATATGCATCAACTACAAATACAGGCCTATCCATTGCATATAAAAGGATTGAGTCTGCGGTCTCTTTTCCTATGCCCTTTATCTGTAGAAGTTCATTGCGTATCTTCTTGGTATCATCATTGATTTTTTTAAGACACCCACCCTTTTTATAAAGGTATTTTAGAAAACTCCGTAGTCTTTCCGCCTTTTGATTATAAAAACCTGCCGGCCTTATAAGTTCCTTGAGTTTGTCATCTGAAACTGAAAGAAGTTTTTTGCCATCAAGTAAGCCTTCTCTTTTTAGGTTGTTTATCGCTTTCTCAACATTACGCCATGCTGTATTTTGTGTTAAAATGGCACCAATTGCAACCTCAAGTACAGTATCATGGGGCCACCAGTTCTGTTCTCCATAAGTCTCATAGAGTGTGTCATAAATCTTACGAATGAGCATTATTCAAATACCCCATCAATCTTTGTTTTGCAATAAGGACATCTACCATCAACGAGTTTGTTCTCTACCACCTCAAATCCCTCTCGTTTTATGACTGTTTTTCCACAAACTGGGCATCTGGTCTCCTCTCCCATTCCATAAACATTTCCTATATAAATGTACTTAAGACCGTTTTTCTTACCAATTTCCTCTGCCTTTTTCAGCGTATCTATAGATGTTGGAGGTATGTCTCTCATTTGGTAGGCAGGATAGAATCTTGATATGTGCCATGGTGTCCCCGGACCAAGTTCGCCTGCAATGAATTTTGTTATATTTTCTATGTCTTCCTCTTTTGTATTGAAGTTATCAATTAAAAGGGTCGTGAGTTCTATCCAAATGCCTAATTTTTTATAGAGTTTTATGGATTTTAATACCTCATCCCTTCTCGCTCCCACTATCTTAGCATAGAATTTTTTATCCCACCCCTTCAGGTCAATATTTGCAGCATCAAGAAATGGTGCAATCTCCCTAAGTGGAGCCTCCTCAATATATCCATTGGTAACAAAAACATTCTTTATGTTGAACTCCACAGCCCTCTCTGCCACCGCGAGGGCATATTCGTAAAATATTGTAGGCTCTGTATAGGTGTAAGCAATTATGGGCGTTCTGTACTTCAAGGCAGTCTGCACAACCTTATCTGGAGGAAACTCGTCCCCAATTATTTTTCCAAATAAGGATGGCATGTGGGCAATATCCCAGTTCTGACAGAACTTGCATTTAAAATTACACCCTACTGTGGCAATAGAAAGGGCAAGAGAGCCTGGAAGGAAATGATAAAGAGGCTTTTTCTCAATTGGGTCTATATGAATTGCAACAACCTTTCCATAGTTTAATGTATATAACCTACCTCCAACATTCTTTCGAACGCCACAAATACCTGTCTTCCCTTCAGATATTATGCACCTGTGCCTACACAGGGTACACCGTACCTTCTCTTTTTCACCTTCTTCCCAGAATAAAGCCTCTTTCACTTTACAATAAGTGTTGGTATCTTTGATATATGAACAAATTTTTCTGAGGTGCTTCCCAGAACTGTCCTTTCAAAGCCACTTTTCCTCTTATGCCCCATAACTACAAGATCAATCTCTTTTGATCTTGCAAATGCATTTATCTCATCTGCCGCGCCTGTTCCAACTAACACTGCACGCTTCGCATTCTCAACCTTTATCTTCTCCTCTAAGGTTTTAAGTGTCTTATCCTTTATTCCTTCAAAATCTATGACATCGCTACTACCTAAGTACTCAATCTCTAAAAATGGCATCATCTCAATAACATATACGATATAGAGTTCTACATCGCTTTTTTGAGAAAAGAACTTGATCTTATCCAGGACTTTATCGCTTACTTCTCTTATATCCACAGGGAAGAGGACCCTTTTCTGTTTAATATCTTTTTTACCTTTTATTACAAGCACATCCGATAACGCTTTTCTTATCACCTTCATTGGAGATACGGATACACCGTAATTCTTCTCACTTAAACCAAGCACAACAAGGTCATAGTCAGCACTCTTCTTTATTATCTCTACATAAGGTTTGCCATCTTTAATCTCTGCCTCAATATTTATACCCTCTTTTGAAAACTCTGATACTAACTTAGAGAGTTTCTCTTCTGCTTTTTGCCTTATCTCTATCAGTTTTGCTTCTACCAGAGAAGAATCTGCAAAAAAGGTCATATCTTCAAAAAAAGAAAGATATGCGGGTAAGTCATCAGGAATAGCATGAAAAAGAGTGATTTTCCCACCTTCTTTTAAAAAATTCGTTGCGCTTTGTATGGATTTAATGGATTCATCTGTAAAATCCACTGGAATAAGTATATTGTTATACATGTTCTTTTCCTCCTGTTACAATGCTAAACAATATGCCCAGTAAAAAACTCAAGAAAAATGCTGGAACAAGCACATATATGATGCGCTCTGAAAGGCCAAGCATACTCCATACAACGGTAAAAACTGACCCTGTAATCAGAGAAGCAAGAGCGCCCCATCTATTAAAGTCTTTGTAGTACAATGCAAGGAGAATAATAGGTCCAAAGGATGCTCCCATTGCACTCCATGCAAAATTAAGCACATAGGAGTATATTTGTCTTATATTGGACAGTGCAAAAATCATGGCAAGTAAAGTTAGACCTGCAATTATCAGCCTGGTTATACTAACAAGTTCTCTTGTGTCCAATGTCTTTTTGGTTATCTTTTTGTAAAAATCATGTATCAGGGCTGTTGCAGCATACATGAGCTGTGAATCAGCAGTAGACATAATGGCAGCAGTAATTGCAGCAAGAACTATTCCCGCAATAACTGGATGTAAAAAACTCTTTGTAAAGGCTGGCAAAACATGCTCTGCATCTTTCAAATTAGGAAGTAATACCCTGCCTGCTATACCGAGTGTACAAGACCCAAAGAATACAACAATGCCCCAAATAATGGAAATAATGGCTGCTCTTTTTACCTCTTTTTCATCTCTCGCTGTGATATACCTCATTACCACATGCGGCATCCCTGGATATCCCAATGCAATACCAAGATTCATTATTATAAAACCCCAGATTATTGCGCCTTGTGCATTGCGTGTAAAAGAAGAAAGCCCAATCTTTGAAAGTTCATGAATAATATGTGATGGACCACCTGCTTTGATCACAGCGAAGATGGGTAATGTAAGCATAACAAGAGCCATTAAAAGGCCCTGGAGGAGGTCTGTCCAGGATACAGAGGCATATCCTCCCATAACAACATACAAACCTATTATTATTCCACCTATAATAACACCCATTTTATAGGATGACATACCCATACCAGAGATGGTCTTGCCAGAGCCTGTAAACTGCGCAACAACATAAGAAGTCATAAAAATAACAATAATAATAGCAGAGATAATCCTTAAAATATGCGAGCGGTCGTTTGTGCTATCCTCAATGAAATCTTCAAGGTTTAAAGAGCCAAGTTCCATGCTCTTTCTATTTAGGGGCACCATTATTAACAGGGCGTTTATTAAATATCCTATTATGCAACCTACAGCAGCCCAATAAGCGGATATACCTTTTGCATAACCTATACCAGATAGCCCAAGCATAACCCATGCACTCTCTGCTGAGGCTGATGAAGAAATGGCTGTAACCCAGGCACCAAAACTCTTCCCGCCTGCGACAAAATCTTCATAACTATGGGAAAACTTCTTTTCAGCAAAATAACCTATGACTAAAAGTATAATAAGATAAAGGACAAATGTTATGACAAGGCTTAATTCACCTCCCATCCCTTTCTCCTTTTTGTGCTGGTATTATAACGGCTTTATCTGGTATATACAAAAAAATATACATCAGAGAACCATATTCAAAATAGCACTTACAATGGATATAATAATGGAAGCTAAAACTGCCATCCAGAAAGAGGAGATATAAAATCCACTTACCAAAAGTGCAGTAAGATACAAAACAAAACCGTTTATAATGAGTGCAAAGAGCCCAAGGGTAAGAAGCGTTATTGGTAATGTTAGAATAATAAGTATAGGTTTTATTATAGCATTCAAAAGACCAAGAATAAAACCCGCAAGGAGTATGGCAACTGGGCCATTTACATCAACACCTGGCAAAATTCCTGCTGTAATACCCACAGATACAGCATTAAGCAATACCTTTGTTAAAAAACTACTCCCTTTGTTCACGCTAATATAATAAAGTTAACGCTCCAAACAATGAAGTGGTGGATTTTTATCTATGAGGCTCTTACTTTAAAATTTTAAAAGACACAGAAAAAGGAGGTTTCTATTGAAAGAAAAAAAAGGATATATGGCGTTTGTATTGCATTCACACCTTCCGTATGTTCTTGGGCATGGCACATGGCCACACGGTGCAGAATGGCTCTATGAGGCAGCAAGTGAAACCTACATCCCACTTTATAAACACATAAGGAAACTCAAGGATGAGGGCATAGATGCTAAGATAACCATTGGCTTAACACCTGTACTATCAGAGCAACTTATAGATGAACGGTTTAAAAAAGGATTTGTTGAATATTTAAATCAGAAAATAGCATCTGCAAGGGATGACAAAAAATACTTTGAAAGGAAAAAAGAAGATAAACTTTCTAAAACAGCAGATATGTGGATATCATTCTACAGTGATATAAAAGAAACCTTTTTCCACATAAATCACGACATACCAGGTGCTTTTAGAAAACTTCAAGAAGAAGGAGCAGTGGAGATAATAACATCAGGAGCAACACACGGTTATGCCCCTCTTTTATCCCACGACGCATCCATTAAAGGACAGGTAAGAGAGGGTAAAAAAAGTTATAAGAAGATTTACGGAAAAGAGCCTTCTGGCATTTGGCCACCTGAACTCGCCTATAGACCGAGGTATACATGGAAAAGGCCACATGATAGGAAAGAGTATTTAAGAAAAGGAGTTGAAGAAATCTACTTTGAAGAAGGGATAAAGTATTTCCTCGTTGATGCCCATCTTTTGAAAGGCGGAAAACCAATAGGTACTTATCTTTCCCTATTTGAGGGTTTAAAGGTATTATGGGAGCGGTTTAAAGAGCAGTACAAAGAACTTGAAGGAAAAGAACTATCTGTTTACAAGCCATACTATGCTATATCCGAAGGGACTAAAAAACCTGTTGCATTCTTTACAAGGGACCCAAATACAGCGCTACAGGTATGGTCAAAGGACTGGGGATACCCGGGTGACCCTGCATACTTGGAGTTTCATAAAAAGCACTTTCCAGGTGGACATAGGTACTGGAGGATTACTAATGCTGATGGTGACCTTGCCACAAAAGCACCCTATGACCCAGAAGGCGTTATCACACCACTTTCAAACCAGTCAGACCACTTTGTGGGCCTTATAGAAAAAACCATTATGGAAAGCAATATACACAATCCTATAATCGTTTCTCCTTATGATGCAGAACTCTATGGTCACTGGTGGTTTGAGGGCCCAAGATGGCTTTATCTTGTACTTAAGAAACTATCTAAAAGCAATATTGCACAAAGCATTACACTATCTGAATACTATGAAAAGTACCCCCCTGAAATCACTGTCAATCTCCCTGAAGGCTCCTGGGGAGAAGGGGGTTTCCACTGGGTATGGCTCAATGAATGGACAGAGTGGACATGGAAGATAATTTATGAACTTGAGGATAGATTTTTCGCAGTGCTCTATAAAAAGGATAGGACAGAACTTATAGATAGGCTATTTAAACAGGCAGCAAGGGAACTCTTGCTCCTTGAAGCCTCAGATTGGCAGTTTCTTATAACCACATGGAGCGCTCGGGACTATGCAGAAAAGCGCGTTATGGAACATGCAGATTATTTAAATAGAATCCTTGATATTATTGAAAACATTAATGGCAATGAACTAAGCAAAGAGGATGAAGATTTTGTGAAAGTACTTGAAGACAAAGATAGATTATTCTCTGATATAAATCCTTATGAATGGAAGGAGGAATAAAATGAAAGTATTGTTGGTAAGTTCTGAGGTATTCCCGTATGCAAAAACAGGCGGACTTGCAGATGTCGCAGGTGCGCTCCCAAAATATCTTAAGAACTTCGGTGCCCAGACCTACGCTGTTTTGCCCTATTACACAAAGTTTGTAGAGGGAAAGCACAATATAAAAGACACAAACATCATCCTAAAAGTAGATGTTGATGGAGAAAAGGAAGTTAAGGTATATGAAGATGAATCCTACGGTTACAAAGCCTTTCTCCTAAGATACGACCCTTATTTTGACAGGGAACATTTATATGGAACAAAAGACGGAGATTATGAAGACAATCACTTAAGGTTTGGACTTTTTAGTAAAGGTGTACTTAAACTCGCAGAGAAACTTGGCGATATCGATCTTATCCATTTAAATGACTGGCAAACAGGCCTTATACCTCTTTATCTAAAGCATTCTGAAGAATTTTCTTCCCTAAGAGGCATAAAAACACTTCTTACCATCCACAATATTGCCTATCAGGGCCTTTTCCCTGCCTCTTTTATGGAAGTACTTTCCATCCCCTCACACCTTTTCAATATAGAAGGTATCGAATTTTATGGGAAAATAAGTTTTTTAAAAAGTGGAATCGTATATTCTGACGCCATAAATACTGTAAGCCCCACATATGCCGAGGAAATCCAAACAAAGGAATATGGATATGGGCTTGAGGGCATACTTAAAAAACGCAAAAACTCGCTCTTTGGCATAATTAATGGTATTGACTGGGATGTATGGGACCCTGAAAAAGACCCATTTATTTACAAAAACTATTCTAAAAAGAACGCTATTTCAGGTAAAAAGGAGAATAAAAGAAAACTGTTTAAAGATACAGGACTTAAGGGTACATGTAAGCCTCTTTTCGGTATTGTCTCAAGACTTGCTAAGCAAAAAGGATTTGATATATTTTTAGAGGTTCAGGATGAATTGTTCCAAAGAGATTTAAAAATGGTAGTTCTTGGTTCTGGCGATAAGGTTTACAATGAATTGTTTTTAAACCTTACAAAGAAGTATCCAGACAAAATATATGCCCGTATAGGCGTATACGACGAGGCATTCGCAAGGAAAATTTATGCGGCAAGTGACTTTTTCCTCATGCCATCGGTTTATGAGCCATGCGGCCTTGGGCAGATGATTTCCATGCGATTTGGAACAATCCCTGTGGTAAGAACCACTGGTGGATTAAAAGACACAGTGAAAGACATAAATGAAGAGGGAGGATACGGTATAAGATTTGACAACTTGAACAAAGAGGAGTTTTTAGGCGCCATTGACAGAGCAATCAATTTATACAAGGATAAAAAACTCAAAAATGCCACAGTGAAAAAGATTATGTCCTTAGACTTTTCATGGAACAACTCAGCCAAGGAATACAGCAAATTGTATCAAAAGATCATAAACAATGGGATTTGACATCGTTATAAAGGATGTACTTGTTGTAAATCATAATGGCGTAAAAAGGGCTGATATTGGTATAAAAAAAGAGAAGATAGAAAAAATTGGCCAAATTAGTACAGGCGCAAATATAGAACTTCCTGGGGAAGGCAAAATAGCCTTCCCCGGTATAATTGACCCACATACGCACATGGGGATTCCCATGATGGATACATTTTCTGTTGATAACTTTAAAACAGGTAGTTATGCCGCAGCACATGCAGGAGTAACGACCATAATAGACTTTACAGTCCAAAACCCTGGGGATACGCTTTTATCATCCTTTGAGAGAAGATTACACGAGGCAAGGGTATCCCATGTTGATTTTGCCATTCATGTTAATATCACGAATTTTTACGACAACTTTCTCTCCGACATGGAAAAGTTGGCAGAACGTGGAGCAAAGAGTTTTAAGGTGTTTTTTGCCTACTCATTTAGGATACCTGATGAACTATTTTTAAAAGTTCAAGAAAGGGCAAAGGATATATCTGCCTTAATATTGCTACATGCAGAAAACGGTGCAATAATAGACTATCTTATAAAGAAAAACATTGAAAGGGGTAATGTTTCTGCACCTTATCACGGTTTTTCAAGACCCGTATTTACAGAGGAGGATGCAACAGAGAGGGCTATTTTAATCACAGAGTTTGTAAACTCCTCACTTTACATTGTTCATATGACGAGTAAAAGGGCACTTAAGAGGGTAGAAGAGGCTAAAAAGCGTGGTGTTCGTGTATTTGCTGAGACATGCCCACAATACCTCTATTTTACAGATGAGGTGTACAAAAAAACCGATGGCCACTATTTTATTGCAAGCCCACCACTAAGAAAAAAGGAAGATATAGATTATCTATGGGAGAAGATAAAGGATGGGACAGTGGATACCATTGGAACAGACCACGCACCATTTACCAAGGAACAAAAAGATCGCCATGGTGGTATATTCTATAAAACGCCCAATGGTCTCTCTGTTATAGAGTTTTCAATGCCATCAATCTTTACAAAGGTCGTTGATAAAAAACTTCCCCTTACAACCATTCCAAGGCTAATGTCCTATAACCCTTCCCAAATTTTTGGTTTAAAGGGAAAGGGTGAAATAAAAGAGGGCAATGATGCGGACATTGTAATAATAGACCCATCATATAAAAAGAAGGTCTTGCCTCCATATAAGTCTGTAAGTGATATATCACCATTTGAAGGACTCTCTCTTAGAGGCATACCCATGTATGTCCTGCTTCGCGGGCATTTTCTTATTAAGGATTATCTTTTTGTAGGTCATGATGTAAAGGGACAATACTTAGAACAAAAAATAACGTTTGATTGATTATTTACCTATACAAAAATCCTTAAATATCTCGTCTAACACCTTTTCTGGCATATCTATATAACCAAATATATCCCTATACCTTTTTTCTGCTTCATAAAGATGATAACTTATGAGCTCCAGTTCGTCTATATTCCTTTCAAAAAGTGTTTTTGCCTCTTTTATCTCAGACAATACGCCTTCAATAAGCCCCATCTCTCTGCTCTTCAATATTATTGAATCCTTAGCATAAAAATGCGATTTTACTTGTTTTTCCAGTTCTTTGATAAGTGTATCCATTCCATCTCCAAACTTTGCAGAAACCATAATATAGTCCCCTGGAACCTTTTTTCTATCTTTCTCATTTAAAAGGTCTATTTTATTAGCAACCTTTATAAACGGTATTCTAAAGTCTAAATCTTTTGTTTTACCTTGAATAAGATTTGTGGCATCTTCAACAAAAATAGCAAAATCTGCCTCTTTTAAGGCCTTCTTAGACCTTTCAATACCAATCTTTTCAACTGGATCTTGGGCTTCTCTTATACCTGCTGTATCAATGAAACGAACAGGCAGGCCAGATATTTCAACCTCTTCATGGACTGTATCCCTTGTAGTGCCAGCATAGGGCGTGACTATGGACCTCTCCTTCCCTAAGATATAGTTAAATAGTGTGGACTTTCCAACATTGACACTTCCAACAATCGCCACTTGAACACCCAGGCTTAAATACCTGCCTTTTTTTGCCCTTTTTATTATTTCATTGAGTTTTTCTTCAAGTTCTACAAATAGTGATAGAACTTTTTCTCTATCTAATGGTCCCACATCCTCCTCAAACTCAATTCTTGCTTCAATTTCCATGAGGATACTTTTGATAATTTCTAAAATGGGATCGAGTTCTCTCTTGAGATTGCCTTTTAATGCAAAAAGCGACCTTTTGAATTGCTCTTCTGTTCTTGCATTTATTATTTCATTTACTGATTCTGCCTCCAAAAGGTCCATTTTACCAGATAAAAAAGCCCTTTTTGTAAACTCGCCAGGCGATGCCTGTCTTATACCATAAAAATAAAGGGTTTTAAGAACTAAATCAGGAATAATATAACCACCATGGGTATAAAATTCTGCCATATCCTCGCCTGTGTAAGAGTTGGGGGACTTAAAAAAAACGCATAAACCCCTATCTATGAGATGCCCTTCTCTATCAAAGAGACTAACTAAATGAGCATATCTTGGCTTAGGGGGTGTATGCTTATGGGTTAATTTTCTATAGACATCAATTACATCCGGGCCAGAGACCCTAATAATAGCGATTGCACCTCTACCTACGGGAGTAGATAAAGCACAAATTGTATCCCTCAAAATCCTTTTTAGCCTTTTGGTGCGATAACATAAATGATATTCGGCTCTTTCCCAACTTGCCTCAAAACAACACCCCTTTCTTTTTTCAACGCATCTCGGACTATTCTAAGTTCATAATCTGAAAGTGGATCAAGACTCATCTCTTTCCCTGTTTCCCTCACTCTCCTTGCAATAGCACGGGCCTTATTCATCAAAAAACGCCTTCTCCTTTCCCTGTAACCATTTATATCAACAGTAAGATGGAGGTCCGGTTTTTTTCTTCTCAAAAGAATACTAAGAAGGTAATCCAATTCCTTGAGCGTCTCACCATTTTTACCTATGAGTACAGAGTCATATTTTTTGGTTATGATGTTAACATAGTACCTCTTTTGTCTTGGTATCATATATATCTCTGGTTTTACGCCCAATCTTGCAAAAAATTCATTGATAAGGCCTTCAATTAAATTAACCTCTTCAAGTTTCAAAAAGACCCTTATCATGGCTGGGCGCCCACCCCGTCCATCAGACATTACAATATATTTTATAGGCCTACCCACCATGTTCAGGGCCTCCTCTGCTTTTTTTACCGCTTCTTCCACTGTTTTGCCTTCTGCATCGTAGAATCTGCGCATTTCTTCCATTATGACACCTCCAGTCTCTTTATTAAAAGCGTTTCAAAAACACTAAACAGATTATATGCAAACCAATAGAGTACAATACCCGATGGTAGAGGAATAAAAATAATTACCAAGAATATTGGCATAAAGTAAGTAAACAACTTTGTTTGATTATCCTGCACCCCCTGCTGCTGGAGTTTAGATTGTATGATACTCGTAATACCCATCAAGATTGGCAATATATAGTAAGGGTCCTTTACAGAGAGGTCCTTTATCCAGAAAATAAAGCCTGAGTTCCTTAAGTCAATGGTCATCCTGAGAACCCTATAGAGCGCCCAGAATATAGGAAGTTGTATCAAAAGGGTTAGACACCCAGAGAATGGATTTACATTGTGTTTTTTATAAAGTTCCATCATCTCCTTTTGAAGTCTTTGAGGATCATTCTTGTAAATCTTTTGGAGCTTATCAATTTCTGGCTTTAATCTTTGCATCTTTCTCATTGAGGCAAGGCCTTTGTAAGTGAGAGGGAAGAAAACAATTTTCATAAGGAGTGCAAAAACCACTATTGCCCATCCCCAATTAGGAATGAAATTATGTAAGAATTTTAAGATATAAAGCATTGCCATAGAAAATGGCGCAATCAAAGCGCCTCCAAATTCATAATTTGCAAAAAGGCCATATCCTATCTTCTTTAAAAGGAAATACTCAATAGGCCCATCGTAGGCAAGCAAATCTATCTTTCCATCCTTAGATTCTATCCTGAAATATGGTCTGTGTGATCTAATACCAAATCTAACTGTGCCTTTTTCATTTCTATTGTTGATAACCACAAACATAAAGTATTTATTCTTAAGACCAATAAATTTTACATCGTCTAATGGCAACTTTTTATCCTGTGGATTTTTAAGAAGTGATGATATTTTATACTTTTTATAGCCTTTTTTAGTCTTTACAACGAACGAGTATGTCCTTTTTTCCTCTTTTATATTTGAGGGATTAAGGAAAAGACCACCATCAAACTCCACAAATAGAGGTAATGTGTCCATTCTTCGCAAGGAAAAGTCAACAAGATAACTGTCCTCTTTAAATGTAAAGGTTTTTATTTCAAGAGAATCTGTGCTGTAAAGGATTACTTTACTTCCAAGATTCAAACTAAGTGCAGAATCCTTAAATAAATAGGATTTATAACCTGTAAAGAAGTATCTAGCAAAGGTCGTATCTAAAAGATGGGTTTTATAACGCTTAAGGTATAAATCATAGAATGTGCCTGATTTTGCTATATTGACCTCTATATTTTTCCCATTGAGTTTCAAAAGTTGTGCATTCCATAAGGTATCCAACATGCCCATTTTACTGTTCCTATCAGAGAGGGTGGGTGCCATATTCTTCATATCTTTTAAAGTATTTTTGTTTGTAGAATCAACCTTAGTATTATGTGCCACTTTCGTAGGTTTATTATTCTTCATATTCTTACCAACATACATCTGCCAGAAAATCAAAAATACAAAAACGATAAAAAAACTTATAAATAGATTTTTTGTAAAGTTCTTATTTTCTTCCATTTTTCACCTCACAGGGTCATAACCACCCTTAGAGAAAGGATTACACCTTATAATTCTCCAAGCGGCTTTCAATCCGCCTTTTAAAGGCCCATACTTTAAAATGGCCTCTTTTGAATACTCTGAGCAGGTTGGATAATACCTGCATGTATGGGGCAGGTAAGGAGATATTGCCTTCTTGTAAAAATCTATACCACTTATAATCCCCTTTGTTATGATTTTTTCATAACTTCTATTAGTCTTAAAAAGTCCTTTTCCAGTTTTTTCCATTCTACCTCCGCTGCAGCACTCCGCCCAACCATAAAAATATAAAAGTCAGGCAAAATGTCCCAATTTAATCTAAAAAGTTCCCTTAAACGCCTTTTTATTCTATTTCTTACGGGCTTGGATTTAACCTTCCCATAAGCCCCTACTCCCACTTTCTTTTCACCAGTATTTAAATATCTAAGAGATATATATCTACCTTTAATTTTTCCCCCTCTTTTAAAAAGTTCTTTAATCTCATAAGCACTCAATGTCTTTATCTTCAAGCAGACAAACACTTACGTCCCTTTTCTCTCCTTCTTTTAATAACCCTTCTTCCAGCTTTTGTACTCATTCTCGCACGAAATCCATGTCTTCTCTTCCTTTTAATTCTTGAAGGCTGGTAGGTTCTTTTCATAATATTTTCCTCCTTTAGGTTTTCAGAATATAAATAAAATGGGCGATGGAGGAGTTGAACCTCCGACCTCTTGCATGTCAAGCAAGCGCTCTAACCACCTGAGCTAATCGCCCGTGGTTATATTCTAAAGCATATTTGATGTTTTAGCAAATAAACAGCACGCATTTTAGAATAACAGTAACATGAAATAGGCCTATCTAACGCAAATATGGTAAATGGATAAAAACTTATGTCTCATTGACTGTTTATAGAGCACAGATAAATATCTTGAAAAAACGAGCGATATACTTTTAAATAATAGTATTCATGTCAAGAATAACTTTTTATTTCGTACGGCACGGGGAATCTGAGGGGAATAAAGAAGGATTATTCAGGGGTAGACGGGACTTTCCTCTAACGGAGTTAGGAAAGGTACAAGCAGAAAAAGTAGGAGAAGCCCTAAAAAACATAGATTTTACCCTTATTGCATCAAGCCCACTAAAAAGGGCTTATGATACAGCAAAATATATCGCACGTAGCAGAAAAGTAGAAGTTATGGAAGAATTTAATAACATATATCTCGCAGAATGGGAGGGAAAGAAAAAGTCATTTATAAAAGAAAACTATCCCAACGAGTGGTCATTATGGATAACAGAACCAGAAAAATTAAATCTCAAGGGTGCAGAAACCATTGATTCGGTACAAAAGAGGGCCTTATCAGGCATAGAAAAGATAATAAAACAATATAAAAATGGTACAGTATGCATTGTCTCTCATAGGGCTGTGCTAAAACCTTTACTTTCAGGGCTCTTAGGGGTACAAAAACCATACTTTTGGAAATTGCATTTTGATACAGCCTCTTATTCTATTGTCGAATATGAAGAAAAAAGAGGATTTACATTGATAAAACTCAATGTAACGCATCACTTACCACGATTTGAGATGGAGCGTTTTTAATGCTATTTAAGAGGGACGAGGCCTTTATTGATGATCTTACAGGCATTTATAATAGGAGGTTTTTAAAAGAATACCTCGCCATTGAAATAAAAAAATACTCAAGATACTACACACCTTTCACCTTACTATTTCTTGACCTTGACAACTTTAAGCATATCAATGACTCAAAAGGACACATAGAAGGGGACAAAGCATTAAAAGAATTCGTCCGTCTCATTAAAGAGTACCTTAGGAAATCGGATATATTGGTTAGATATGGTGGGGACGAATTTATAGTGATTTTACCTCATACAAATAGAAATGCGGGACTGATTGTAGCCAAAAGGATAGTGGAACGAATAAAAAAACACGAGTATTTTTCTACCTTAGGTACAGGGGTGAGTATAGGGGTTGCACAATATCCAGAGGATGGTAAGAATATTGACGAACTCCTTGCTTCGGCTGATGAGGGTCTTTATCTTGCAAAAAGGCATGGTAAGGGACGTGTTTTCTTTTCGCGGGGTATAGGAACCAAGCCCCAAATACCATCTCTTAGATTTATAAACAGACACGATGAAACAGAAAAACTCAAAAATGCACTCCGTGAAAACACTTATAATCTTTATTTAGTCCACGGAGATATTGGTATAGGGAAAACTAGATTTATAAAGGAATTACTTTCACACTATAAAGACAATATACTCTTTACAAAGGCGTTTAATTGGGGGCACAATTTCCCTTACTATGTAGTAAGAGATTTGTTAAAGAAGTTATACAATACTCAAAGGAGTGAATTTTTAAATTTATATAAAGAACTACCTGAGGTTTCTAAAAGGCATATCTCCAATCTTGTACCTGGATTGAATGCAAAAGGTGAGGGGCATACAGAAAAAGAGGAAAAGGAGGTATTCCTACATTCCATATATGGATTTTTAAAAGGGTTTGTGAAAGATAACCCCTTATTCCTCATTGATGATATCCAATGGATTGACAATGAAAGTGCTAATTTCTTCATCTATGCAGTAAAAAATAACCCATCTATAAAGATTATTGCTACACATAGAATAGGAGACAAATCTTCTGGTTACACACTAATTGATGAAAGTCTCAAAGAAAAAACCTTCAATATAACCATAGGACCCCTGAGCAAGGAATATACAGAAGAATTAATAAAAGAGATTTTAAGAGGTAATGTAGGCCCAGAGATAACAGAATTTATTTATAAACGCAGCGGGGGAAACCCTTATTATATAGAAGAAATTGTAAGATCACTTTTCGAAGAGAACCTGCTTTATTTAGAAAATGGTTCCAAATGGAAACTGCAAGATACAGCCTATGATATGCATGTTGCTCCAAAAAGTGCAGAAAGCATAATAAAATCTAAGTTAAGGGCACTTAATGCCCAGCACCGTAGAATACTTGAACTTTTTGCTGTTTATGGTGATGTTATCTCCATAGATAAACTCTCACATCTTGTATCTATTGGAGAAGGTGAGTTATACAACAAACTTGATCGTATAGTGGAGGCGGGCCTGCTTGAAGAGGAATCTTATAAAACATACATGTTTCCCGCAGGCATAATAAGGGATGTCATACTTAAAGAGATATCAACAGGGAAAAGGGTATACTATCATAGAAAGGTTTTGGAATACTTTGAGGAATTCGTCCCAAAATCGGAAAGAGAGGAAAAAAGTGCACTTTTAGCATACCACTATAAAATGATTGGAGATAAGGAAAATGCGGCAAAATTTTACAACATTTCAGCGGAAAACGCTAAAAAGGTCTTTGCTTTTCATTCTGTATTATATTACCTTAAAGAAAGTTATTCACTTGTACCAGATGAAGAAACACTATTTAAAATAGCCAATGCATACTATGACATCGGTGAATTTAATGAATCACTTTCCATATTAAAAGAATTGGTAGAAAAACACCCGAACAACTTTAGATACCTTTTAAAACTTGCCGATGTACACGAAATTTTAGACAATATTGAGGAATCAGAGAAGATTATCCAATACATATTAAATAACTGTAATGAAGATGAAATACAGGACCAAGCAAGAATGCAACTTGCATGGATAAAGAGCAGGCAAAGAAAGCATAAAGAAGCAATAGACCTCTACCACAAAGTCATAGAAAATGCAAAAAAAAGGCATGATGAAAAACTGGTGGCAAAATGTTATCAGGAATTAGGTGTTTGCTATAGGAGGATGTGGGAACTGGAAGAATCTGAAAGATATTACCTTAAGGCTCTTGAATCCTCTTATGCAAAATCTAATAGAATATTTTACCTCGTGATCAAATTTTCTCTCGCATCTGTGATATTCAATAAAGGGTATCCTGAAAATGCCATACAGATACTCAAAGAATTAAAAGATGAATTTAAGAAGATGGGAGCTGTCTATTATTACTCCCTTTCCCTTGTGAACCTCGGTGCATGTTATTATGCTATAGGGGAATTAGATGAAGCAAAAAAGGTTTTGGAGGTAGCACTTGATTATATAAAAGGCCTGGATAATAGATATCTCCTCTCTTATGTATATGCCAATCTTGCTGACATAAGATGTGAAGTTGACGACTTCAAAGGTGCAGCCGAATATCTTGAACAAGTAGTTGATTTAAATGATAAAAGCATTGAGAATCTGTACAATATGTTATACCTTGCATCTTTATATGCCAAAATGGGCAAACTCAAGAAAACTTCACAAATTTTGAATACTTATACTAAACTTAAAAAAGATGTACATGACGAAGAATTAGAACTACACGAATTAAGAAGGAAAATAGAAATAGGTCTCATATCCAATGAAGATATTAAAGACCTTATCCCAAAAACAGAAGCGTCATTAAATAATATCAAAAATACTACTGAGAGAGTGTACCTTGCTCTCTATATCGCCCTCTGGTATGCAAAGAAAAAAGAAATAGACAAGGCAATAGAATATGTTAATATGGCTCAAAAAATGTTGCCACAAGCAAAGAACTTTAATATCATTGAATTTCACGAAATTTTATTGGACATATATATTTATCTTGGGAACAAAAATATGGCTTTTAGGGAGTTTAACCTTCTAAAGGCAGAACTCCTTGAAAAAAAGAATTTTAAAAAACTTGAAAAACTTGAAAGAAAGATCTCAGAGATAAAATAAGGAGGTGAAAATGCCATTTAAAATATTTGTGGTGAACCCAGGAGGAGGCAGTACAAAACTCGCCTATTTTGAAGATGAAACGCGCCTTCTTTATGAAGAGATTGAGCATAATCCTTTAACCTTAAAGGAATTACATACCATGGAAGAACAGATTGAATACAGAATGAAGCAGATAGATGAATTTGTAAAAAAGAGCGATATAGATCTTTCCAAAATGGATGCATTCGTCGGAAGGGGGGGCGCATTCTTCCCACTAAAAAGTGGTGTCTATTTTGCAGATGATGATGTCCTGCAGGATGTAAAAAACGGCAAAGTCCAGGCAGACCATCCATCCAATTTTGGAGCAGTCATTGTAAATTACCTTGGTAAAAAGTATAAAAAGCCTTCATTCTTTGTTGACCCTGTATCCGTTGATGAGTTTGATGATATATCAAGGCTTTCAGGCCTTAAACAACTTGAAAGAAAGAGCCTTGCCCATACGCTAAACACAAAATATGTTGCAAAAAAGGTCGCAGAAAAACATGGAAAAAAATACGAAGAACTTAACCTCATTGTTGCACATCTTGGAACTGGTATATCCATATCACCACATAGAAAAGGGAAGATGTTTGATGTAAACAACGCCAATGATGGTGGCCCCTTTTCCCCTCAAAGAACAGGCTCTCTTCCTGTTACAGGCCTTATCAAACTCTGTTATTCTGGTATGCATACAGAGAAGGAGATGCTAAGAAAAGTAACTAAGGAGGGTGGGCTTATGAGCTATCTTGATACGCAAGACCTACGGGAAGTGGAGAAAATGGCAGAGAAAGACGATTATGCAAAAACAGTTTACAATGCAATGATCTATCAAATTGCCAAAGAAATAGGGGCAATGAGTGCAGCATTAAAGGGAAAGGTAGATTTTATAATACTTACAGGTGGCATGTCTCGCTCTGAAAAATTAGTGAAAGGCCTTAAAACATATATAGATTGGATCGCTCCAGTTGAAGTAATTCCTGGTGAGAACGAAATGGAAGCCCTTGCTTTTGGCGCTCTTGGAGTTTTAAAAGGCGAAGAAAAACCTAAAAGATACAAAGATTTTGTAAAATACAGGAGATAAGAGATGCAAAACCTTTATGTATCAAATAGAGGCAAAGAAGTTGAACCCTCACCAATAAGAAAGCTCGTCCCTTTTGCTGATGAAGCAAAAAGGAAAGGGATAAAGGTCTATCACATAAATATTGGACAGCCAGACATACCAACTCCTCCCTTTATCTTAGATGCAATGAGAAACTTCTCAAACCCTGTTCTTCCTTATGGTCCATCACAAGGCATATTGGAACTCAGAGAGGCAATTGCCAATTACTTCGGGCGGTACGAGATAGATATACACCCCGATGAAATCTTTATAACATCAGGGGGGTCTGAGGCCATATTCTTTACCTTTTTAACAATTATGGATGAGGGTGATGAGGTATTAATACCAGAACCATATTACACAAACTACAACGGTTTTGCAAACATGGCAGGCGTTAATATCTCTGCCATCCCAACCAGTGCAGAGGACGGTTTCCACTTACCAGAAAAAGAGGTGATAGAGAAACTCATCACAAAGAGGACAAAGGCAATACTTATATGTAGCCCGAACAATCCAACCGGTGTTATCTATACAAAAGAAGAATACGAGATGGTAAAAGAAATCGCTGAAAAATACAATCTCTATATTGTATCAGATGAGGTCTATAGGGAGTTTATATTCAATGGAGAGAGTCCTTACTCAGTGTTAAAATTGGATACAAATCCAGAAAGACTAATCGTTATAGACAGCATATCTAAGAGATTCAGCGCTTGTGGAGCCCGCATAGGATTTATAGCAACAAAGAATAAAAACATATTACAGAACGTCTTAAAGTACGGTCAGGCAAGGTTATGTCCACCAACAGTAGAACAATTCGGTGCAATAGAGGGGTACAGGAGATTGGATGAATTCTTGCCCTCAATGATTAAAGAGTATAAAAATAGAAGGGATGCCGCATTCAGTGTGATAGAGAAACATGAGGACATTTTCGCCTTGAAGCCTCAAGGCGCATTCTATGCTGTGCTTAAACTACCCCTCAAAGATGCAGACCATTTTGCAAAATGGATGCTATCTGACTTTAGCCTTGACGGCAAAACAGTTATGGTTGCGCCTGCAAAACCGTTTTATAAGAGTCCGCATAAAGGCAAAGATGAGATAAGGATAGCCTATGTTCTTGAAAGCCATTTAATGAAAGAGGCGATTGAAATTTTGATTGAAGGCATAAAAGAATATAAAAACAAAGGCTTTTCATGATAAGACAACATTTGACCTGCCTTAGATTTAAGAGTAAAATATTCCTTGCAAAAAAGGAGGCATAATGGGTATCATTTTGCCTATTTTGATCTTTTTATATTCACCTTTTAAAGGTGTGAAGGCTTTTGATACGCCTGATGATGGCGGTGGAAGTATCACTATAAAGTGGGAACTTCTTAAGGAAGATAGCAGCGTAATGCGATATGATGTATATAGATACGAATCTTTGAAAGATACAGGCGTGCTCATAGGCTCTGTACTGAGAGGTAGCAACACTTATCAGGATATAGGAACAAAGGATGGAAAACAATACTGGTACAGAGTTGCCGCCATATATCCGGATACAGTACTCTTTTCAAACCTTTCATCCCCTGCCGTGTCAAAAGCACAATGGTTCAATAGTAAAACGAAGGCTTCCCTCTTTATCCTTCTATTTTTTGGCATCGTACTATTCTGGTTCACAGAGGAGGCTAAAAAAGGGAAGAGAACCTACATAAGAAAGATTGCAGGCCTTGAAGCCGTTGAAGAGGCTGTTGGTAGGTCTACAGAACTTGGAAAACCCATCCTCTTTGTACCAGGTATTGGGCTCATAAATGATATTACCACTATCGCTGCATTGTCTATTTTAAAAAGGGTTGCAAAGAAAGCAGCAGAATATGAATCAAGGGTTATTGTACCCAACTTTGACCCAATAGTAATGGTCGCAGCACAGGAAACGGTGAAGGAAGGTTACACAGAATCTGGAAGGCCTGACCTTTACAATGAAAATGATGTATTCTTCCTAACGAGCGACCAGTTTGGATATGCTGCCGGTGTAGATGGGATGATGATGAGAGAAAAGCCCGGGGCCATATTCCTTCAGGGTACATTTTATGCTGAAGCACTTATCTTAGCAGAAACAGGGCATTCTGTAGGGGCTATTCAGATATCTGGTACGACATCTGTCACACAATTGCCTTTCTTTATTGCCGCAACAGATTACACGCTCATAGGAGAAGAGATGTTTGCAGCAAGTGCTTATCTTTCAAAAGACCCACTTATGCTCGGTACCATAAAGGGTGAAGACCTTACAAAACTCATTTTTATCATAATCATAGGCATTGGTGTTATTCTTGAGACCTTTGGTATACATATTATATCAAACTGGTTTTCTATATTTTAGGAGGTATTAAATGAAGAGAGAGGTGCCACTTTTTATAACATTTATAACAGGGATTTTAATCATCATAGCGCTATTTATTCCTCACAAGCCATTCGGACAATTACAAACAACATTCAATGATTGGTTAATAATCGTCGGTGGTTTTACAATGATACTTGGTCTTGATTCATTGCTCTTACATAACTGGGAGAAGATTAAAAGAAAAAAAGAAGGATGGTTAAGTGCTGCATTCCTCATAGCAAGTTTCTTTATTACCCTCTTTTGGGGATTTGGAGAAGGGATATTCTTTCATAGAAACCCCTTTGACGCATCTGCCACATTTCTAAGGTATTTTTATACCTATATCTTTGTTCCATTACAATCCACCATGTTCTCCCTCCTTGCATTCTTCATAGCAAGTGCAGCATACAGGGCATTTAGGGCAAAAGATCCAAACTCTACATTACTCCTCTCCGCTGCAGCACTTGTTATGCTTGGAAGAGTGCCTGGTGGGCAGGCTGTAGCACCATGGATATTTGCCTTTGTCCTCTTACTCCTTGCTTACTATTTCTTCAATGAGAGCAAGAAAACATCCGGCACACAACAAACAGTTTATATAATATTGGCTATAATTACACTAATTTTGATTTATCCTGTTTTTTACATCCTTCTCCACTATTTAAACGGTATAGCTGACTGGATCATGAATATACCACAGATGGCAGCAAAGCGCGGCATTTGGATCGGCATTTCCTTAGGCGGTATAGCAATGTCTCTCAGAATAATCTTTGGTATAGAAAAGACTTATCTAAGATAGGGGGATAGAATGAGAGAGTTCTTAGAAAAAGCAGGTAATATTGACAGGAGAATAATTTATCTTATCATTTTCCTGGCAGTGGCTACAACTATTTTGGTTAAAGCCAGGTTTAAGTCAAGCCCATTACCCGAGGTACAACGCTCCTATAAGATTATAAATGACCTGCCATCTGGATCTGTTGTCATGTTTTCCATTGATTATGATGCATCCAGTATGCCAGAGCTTGACCCTATGTTAAGGGCTATGCTGAGACACTGCTTCAAAAAGAATCTTAAAGTCATAATGCTTGGCCACTGGCCATTAGGCCTTCCTCTTGGACAATTAGCCCTTGACGATATTGCCCGTGAGTACCACAAAAAATATGGCACTGATTATGTGTTCCTTGGATACAGACCAGGATTACAGGCAGTTATGCTCAATCTTGGAAAAGAAATAAGGAGTGTATTCGCTACAGATTACAAAGGCACACCTCTTGATTCTTTACCACTCATGCGAAATGTACATAACTACAACGACATTGCCATACTTGTTGGACTTGAGGCAGGTTCTGTTGGGGATGCATGGGTTCAATTTGCCAATGCACGGTTTAATCAGAAGATTATCCTTGGCTCCACTGCTGTCATAACACCCGATTTATACCCATACCTTCAAGCAGGACAAATTGTTGGATTAATAGGTGGACTCAGGGGTGCATCAGACTATGAAACCCTGGTTGAGCACCCTGCAATGGCAAGTTTAGGTATGGCTTCACAAACAGTTGTTCATGTTCTTATAATTCTTCTTATACTCCTCGGTAATATAGGTTACTTTGCAACAAGGAGGAAAAAATGAGCATCTCCTTAAATCCATGGGTTTGGATTGCAGCGTTTTTAACCCTTTCAATGATGAGTTTCCTTTACAAGGACAATATATTTTACAAGATTGGCGAGCATATATATGTAGGAAGTTCAGCGGCATTTATGCTTATATACCTCTGGTATTTTGATGTAAAGCCCAAACTCATTGACGGATTTATAAATAATACAGGGTTTAGCAGATGGATACTTATAATACCTGCATTTTTATCCCTTTTGATGCTGATGCGTTTTGTAAGGCCTGTGGCATGGATTTCCAGGTGGGCTATAGCATTTACAGTTGGTATGGGTGCAGGTCTCGGTATTACAGGGCTTTTGCAGGGCTTTTTAGTCCCACAGATTAAGGCAACAATCTTACCTCTATATGTTTCTGGGCATTCAACACTTATGACCATCTACCTCTCACTTAACAATATATTGCTTATATTGGGAACACTGTCTGCCATTGTATATTTCTACTTTTCAAAGGAACATACAGGACCAGTAAAAAAGATCTCACAGATAGGCATTACATTTATCATGGTGGCTTTTGGCGCTTCCTTCGGGTACACAGTAATGGCTCGTATTTCACTCTTAATAGGAAGGGTTTACTTCCTCCTTCATAACTGGCTCGGACTTGTATGAAAATAAAATTAGGATTCTATAAGAAGTTCCTTCTTTCTCTTTATGTCCTTTTAGTATTTATAGATTGGGTTACAAAGTTCATTGTAAAAAACACCTTTTTCTATGGAGAGTCAAGGAAAGTTTTAGGAGAGTTTTTCCGCCTCACCTATGTGGAAAACCCGTATTCCCTTTTTTCCATCTCATTGGGAAAACACTTTCCCTATGTGTGGTTCTCCATTGTAGTTATCGCCATAATATTCGTTATATTTCTCATTGAGGAAAATAAATGGCACACATTTTTATACATCCTTTTTATGGCAGGTGCTACTGGAAATATGATTGATAGAATTAAATACAAGCAGGTTGTTGATTTCTTTGACTTTGGGATAAATAATCACACAAGATGGCCTGTATTCAACTTCGCTGACTCTTACATAACCATAGGTATGGTATTACTTGTACTCTCCATTATAATAGATGTATTAAAACACCGAAAACAAGGAAAAGAAGAGAACTTAGAAAACAAGGAGATTAATCATGAGTAATATAGTAATCTTACTCCTATCATACACCAGATTCCTCGCCCTTGGCGGTGGTGGAGATATGGTGGTAAGAAATCCGTTTGCACTCCTTCGCATAGAAGGAGAAGGCACGAAAATAGCAATGTCCTTTTACGGAGCAAGAAACAGAGAGAGATGGGGTATACTTACCTTTGACCAGTACAACAACACGGTTGGAGATATGGGCATTTACACAAAAACCCTTATGTATTCAAATATGCCATCCTTTATAGCCTCTTATGCCAAACATAGTTTTGCCGTATCACTTGGCTATATTCCCCTTTTGAACTTTGATTACAAATACCAATCCAACCTAAAAGATGCCAACTATCTTCCTTCCAACAACTATGATATAAATAGAACAGGTAGTTTTAACCTCTTTGGCGCAGGTGCAGAAGGCCGATATAGTATGTTTTATGTTGGGACATATGTAGGTTATGGAAAGGGAAGAGTAGAACAGACATCAACTTACAAAGATACAACAATCAATAGTACAGAGGACCTTAAGGGATTTATACCATATTTTTATGCAGGTGCAGGTCTGGAGAATGTGGGCGTTAACATAGGATTTAACCCTCGTGTATCCCTCTCATCTACGCCATTCCCGGTCTATCCAATGTCCATTTATACCAATTTAACTCTGTTTAGGCCCTCTCCTCTCATGGATAAGGTAACCTTTGACTTTATCTACAGATTCTACAAAAAGGCAGGATATATGACAGATGGATTTACTATACTTTGGGGCCTTGAACACACATCTTTTAATGACTTCTTCTTTGCATTGAAAGCAGGCATACAAAAGACATATAAAGAAGAAGACACCTACATACCCATCTATTCAATTACTTTGGGGCAGAGTTTTTCTGGTATGAAGGTTTTTGGCGAACTTGAATATCAGAATGTTAAGTATTCAAGGTATGACGCCGCATCACATGATGTTGCAAGCGTATCTGAAAATACATTAAGATTTAATGTTGGACTTATGATTAAGCCTTAAATTAAAAAGGGCTACCTTAAAGGTAGCCCTTTTTTTAATCTCTTTTGATAATTTCTATCTTTCTCGTATTAAGAAGGTATTCAAGGTACTTTAACATGGTAGTGTAAAATCTCCGAGGCAAACTTTTAGAGAGAGATTCATCAAGATATGACTCTGCCATAACATATACTATATCCCTGTCAGAAAGACCTCTTGATGCAAGATACAAAGAAGTATTCTCCTCAATCTGACCTATGTAAGCAGAATGGCTCATCTTAACACGACTTTCCTCCGTCTCAAAGGCAGGTAGAGAAAATTGTTCGGCATCGTGGGAAAGAACAATACCCTTTGAATCAATATGTGCCTTTGAATCATGCGCACCCTTTTGTGCCCTAATCTTTACAAATGAATTGGAAGAAGATGTGTCCATACTGACCGCTCTTGTATTAATCAGTACATTAGATTTTGCACCTTCTTGACTTACCTCTATCCATTCATAGTACTTACCATCTCCTGTACCAAAATTAAGTGTGTTTAAGGTCAAGGAACTTCTATCTCCCATCGTGACACCTACATCCCTACAAGTAATCTTACCATTCTTAAAATTAAGCAATGAAAGCGTCAAACTGGCATCCTCTTCAAGTAGAATCCTTGTATAAACCCTTGCATCAAGGTATTCTGGGAATGCATGTATAAGAGATATGTTTGCCTTTGCACCTTCTTTCACTATAATTTCAACTGTTGAGAGATAATTGGGGAAATTAACAAGCCTTGGGGCAGGTGTACCGAGTGTAATATTGCCTTCAGAATGTTCCTGAAACTCAATATAGGTATGTGGATAGGGCGCATAAGAAAACTTCAAAAGTGATGGAAGATAAAGCGAACTATCTTTCAACTTTAAATCCTTGGGAAATCTGATGTATATGCCGCCATAACTTTTCTTAATGTGCTTTTTTAATAAAAGGTCTTCCTCATTTTTAAATAAGGAGAATACACCTGCCTTTTTCAAAAAGAGTTTTTTATCTTCGGATGGGTCATTTAAACTCTCAATCTTCAATCCCCGTTCTAATAGACGCTCCTGTATAGCAAGATACTTCTCTGGTGTATATGCGTGTTCAAGCCCAAGAATAAAATTCCACTCGTCTTCTGGAATATCAAGAAACCTCAAAAGGTTCTCTATCTCAGGTGTTATCTTGGCAGGTTGCTCCCCCGGCTCTATATCCTGTTTAAATGGCGGGAAAAAAGTCTTTTTATCCATTTAAAAACCTCCCTTTGCAACAAGTTCAGCAATCCTTTGGACCTCTTTCAGATACTCAAACGGTATGTGCTTTGTAACAGGTTCAATATAACCTTTTATGAGCAAAGAAATTGCATCCTCTTCAGAGAGTCCCCTTGACATCATATATGTCAAACTCTCCTCTGAGACCCTTCCGACATAAGCCTCATGGGTGAGTTCAGAACTCGGAGATACACTTCTTACACCAGGATATGTTGTATGTTTTGCCCCTGGATTCAACAATAGGCCTGAGCACTCAATATGACCTTTTGAATAACATGCATGTTCACTTGCCTCTATATGGGTATAAGAGTTGGATATACCATTATCCCTTATAACACCCTTTGTCTGTATTAGGCCATGTGTATCCTCTGCCTCAAGATAGATCTTTATTACATCATCAAGATGTTCCTTCTCTTTAACAAATGAAATAGAATGAATACTTGCCTTTGCTCCTCTGCCTTTTAAATGAACCTCCTCATATCTCCCTGCAGATTTGCCATTGCCCAATATGGCAACTGCCACCTCAATTTCTCCACCTTCCTCTACATGAACATTGGTGTATGGTCTTGTGTTAACATAGGGGGGCCAATTTTGGAGCACTATCCCTTTTACCTTTGCACCCTTTTTAACATAAACCTCTGTTGCACCTATATGGGCAGAAAATCTCAGAAGAGGAGGGGCAGTACATCCCTCAATAAATGTTGCCTCTGCTCCTTCATCAGCAATAATAAGTGCATGGTCTGCCTGTGCGAGCGCCCCCTCTGTTATAAGGAAATAGGTATGAAGTGGATAAGCAATTTTCGCTCCCTTCTTGATCCAGAGGAAAATGCCACCATTCCAGTAGGCAGTGTGATAGGCAGCGATCTTATTATCTTTATAAGGCATGAGTCGGAAGGCATAATCACGAAGCCAATCAAATCTCTTTATAGCATCAAGAAGGCTTAATACCACAACACCTTGTTTTTCAAAATAATCCTTAAAAGAGGTCACCTGAGAGGATGTATCCACCTGAACAAGACCAAGTATCTTTTGCCACTCGTACTCAGGAACGCCCATTGCCAAAAGCATTTTTCTTATATTTTCGGGTATGTCATCAAGGCTTTTAATCTCAGGAATATCCACATCTGGCTTACCTAAGGGGTCGTATGATTCAAGGTCCAAAGGCTTAATCTCAGAAGGGAATGGTGCAGTTTTCAAATATTTTTCTGCCTCCATTCTAAGCGAAATCACCCATTCGGGCTCATTTCGCATCATACCCAATTTTTGGGCTATACTCTCCATGATTACTCTCCAAATCCTTGTTCTTCAACCTTCTTTGCAAGTTCGGGTCCGCCTTCTGCCTTAATTTCACCATCTGCGATAATATGGACATAAAATCCCTTACCAATCTCATTGAGTATTCTTGCGTAGTGTGTTATCAAAATAACCCCTGTTCCACGAGAAAGCGACTCACTGATAGCACCTCCAATAAACTTCATAGAATCCACATCAACTCCAGTGTCTGGCTCATCCAAAATAGCATATTTAGGTGATAAAAGAAGCATTTGTGCAAGTTCTGCACGTTTCTTTTCGCCACCAGAGAAGCCCGTATTCACATTACGATTTAAAAACGCCTCAGAAAGACCCATTTTATTAAATATCCTCTTTATCCAATCTATGTCAGGAGTTTTACCATTCTTTCTAAGAACCTCTAAAAGAAAGGTAAGATACCTTAAAGAACCTATTTCAACAGGATGCTGAAAAGACATAAAAACACCCAATTTTGCCCTTTCATACATGGGAAGATCCCTTATACTCTTACCATCTAAGACAATATCACCACTTTCTACTTTGTACTTCGGATGTCCCATAAGGGTCATAGCGAGGGTGGTTTTTCCAGAGCCATTTGGTCCCATAATAACATGTAGTTCTCCAGGATTTACTTCAAGGTTAATACCCTTGAGTTTCACAAGTCCTTCAATACTAACATTTAAATCCTTTGCCTCAAACATTAAAATCCTCCAGTTTTGTAATGATAATAATATACATCCACTCTGATGGATAGCAAAGGTCTTTATGAAAAGATGTTAATATACGCGAGGAAAATCAACTTTTAGATCTTTAAGAAGTAGATGAGCTCTACTGCTTTTCCCATAAAAATGGCGTATACTTGACGCTCTTAAGAATTATCTCCCTCTTTCTTTCACCCTTTTTTGATCTTACATCCCACCAAAGATAAACCTCCATATACACAGGACGGGTAGGTATAAACCTCTTATCCCTTACCACCCAATATCCAAGCGTCTTTTGGACGCTGTCTTTCACCATATCTGTTTTAAGTACAATAGAATCAGGGAAGAGGTAGATATAATGAATAGCATGTATGCTGTCATCTGGCAATTTAAAGTCATAATGCTTTTTATAATGCTTGCCATGGGGCATAAAATGCAGATTAAAGTTTCCAGGATTGTCTTTTTTCTTTTTTCTATAATACTCTATATCAATTTCATACACCCCTTTATCCCAATCGTACAAAAAAGGAGAAAAGTTTGTATGTATAAAGTTATCAAGCCTTCCAAAGGTTTCAAACCTGTAAACACCATATAAATGCCTATCCTGGGATATTATCCCAGAGGCATAATATACAAACCCTGTATCCCGTTTCCCTTTCCATGCCTTAAGATGTAAATACCCAAGAGAATCAACGAATATGCCCTTTTTTGTAAACTGGTTTTTACTCAATGGGTCATAATTCGTAAAAACGCCCCATTTCATCCCAGAAAACTCAATATGCGTTAAAAACGGAGACTGTAAGAAAAGCAATAGTACAATACTCAACCTCTCCTACCTCCTATGCTATATTAAATTATAAATAAAACGACCCTGTTTAATCAAGTCCTTCAATACAGAAAGATGACGATCGGGGTTTACTATAGGTTTGAAAAACAGCATGTACGATGTATAATGTTCTTAAATGAAAAAAACCTAAAGCGAGGTAAGATACTATGAACGAAGAAAAAGGGAAGAATAGCATGTCAGGCTTAGTTTTTATTGGTTGCATATTCATCGGCGGAGGTATAGGGCTGGCTTTTGGTAATCTTGTAGTTGGTGGAGCAATAGGGTAAGGAAAGACGAAATGAAGAAAAATAATCACAAACAGAAATCATCATCAAACTATTGCAAGTGGTATCCTGTATGCCCAATGAGAAGATTTTATGAAGAAGGGAGATTGGATAAAAAATGGATTGAACAATATTGTAAGGGAGATTGGGCAAGTTGTGTCCGTTATCAAATGGAAGAAAGAGGCGAGTATCATCCCGATTGGATGCTTCCAGATGGAACTATAGATATACGATTGAAAGATAAGTGAAAGAATCAATATTAAAAGTATGTTGAGGAAGGAGCAGAAAAGGTAATTGAATTATAAAGAAGGGCTCTTTCACCTGCAATACCCTATTTAAAAATTTTTTAAGGCTATTTTTAAGTTGTGCTATTTGTTTGAAAAAACAACATGCGTGATGTATAATGTTATTAAATGGTAGACTTAATCAGAGAGAAAACATTTTGCTATTACAAACGCTTTTTGCTGTAAACATTAAATTGCATCTATTTAGAGAAGAAGGTCTGGCAATGACGAGCATATTTGACATAGAGTTTTGGGGAACATTGAAGAAAAAATTAAAGGAGGACAAACAATGAGTGATGAAATAGAGAGACTGATAAAAAAGTTGAGGGATAAAGATGGGAAGGTCCGATCCTCTGCAGCCGAGACCCTTGGTAAGATAAAAGATAAAAGGGCAGTGGGACCACTCATCGCCGCTTTGAGGGATAAAGATTGGTATGTCCGACGCTTTGCAGCCGAGGCCCTTAAAAAAATCAATAATTCTTAGCGTTCATTATTAGAGGCCTTCCCTTATCTT
>CAJXJZ010000017.1 GCA_913055745.1 uncultured bacterium
AAGCAATTTTTACTCTCACTTCTTGATATATTTGATGAACTTTATAAAGAAGGTCTTATCATATATTCTTCAAAAGATTTTCTGTTTGTTGATCAGTTAGGAAATATAAGCTCATTAGTAGGACTATACATAGATGTTGATATACCTGAGGTTTTAAAAGAGATCTTGAAGAATATCGGTTGGACAATTAGATTCAATTTACTTGATAAGGATCTTGCAAAGTATAAAATAGTCCAGGATTATGTTAGAGAGAAAATGGATACTGATAGGGCTTTAGATATAGTAATCAGAAATAGAAAGTCAAAACTTATTAAAGATCTTCAAAATGGAGAATGGAATGAAAGCATAGATGGTTGGATAAATCTTTTTAGATGGTGTGTAAAAAATAATAAGTTGACTGATGGTTTTCCTATTATAACGAAAGACATGGGATTCCAAGAATTTAATAGTTCGGATGAGGAAACCTTCATAATTCCATTTAAATATATGGGTATTGATGAGAAATATGAAGATATCTATCCAGAAAAAAGAATAATGCATGAAAAATATTTTGAAATAGGAAATCCAGATGAAATTATAAGCAAACTAAAAAACTATAGACAATTTGTAATTGGATTGCCCATTTACAAAAAAACTTTAAAACTACCATATAATAAATTAGGGTCCATTTTGGTTGAAAAACCCTCCGTTTCTAAAGGTGATCACACAATAGAGGCTACAGAAGAAACCATTTCTACCTTGCCATTCTGGAATGAGATTATTGGAAGAGTGTCACAAAAGCAAGAAAGAGGAAAATTGCTTTTTGAATTTGTTGTTAACTATTTAATAAATCACGATGAAAATTGGAAGAAAGAGGTTTCAGTAAATTGTTCATGTAAAGATGGGACTCATAAAATAATACCTTCACATTGGTTAGCGAGTTTAAAATCCGATGCGTGGGTTCCACAGAAGATAGTGGAGAACAATGAAGAAAAAATTGTACCGAGAGAGGCTACAAAAGAGAATATTGAGAATTTATTTGGTCCTGAAGGAATTAAAAAACTGATGGAAAGCAATCAAGAGAATATTATAAACCTATTGCCACATTTTGGTTTTGACGAATTAGACTTAGAAATAACACTCCACAGCATTAGGCAAGAGAAAACTGAAGAAGTGATAAGAAAAAAAATAACTAATTTATTGCATGAATTTGCTGATGATCCAAATGCACTTGAGGAAGCAATAAAAACGCATAAAAAAAGGTGCGAAGATAAAAAAGTTAAAGAAGAAAATCAAAAAATAGGCTGGAATGTTGAAAAAATAATTGCGAAAATAGTACAAGATAGAGGCCTTACTGTCCGGCATCGCTATGAAGGTGCGGATTTAGATATATGGCCAGAAGGATATGAGGGTTGGGATATTGGACGTATTAAAATGGAGCATTATCTTTTAGAAGTAAAGTTTACCTCTGGTAATCGCGTCCATTTAAGCAAAGTTCAGTCCGAAACAGCACGACATGAAAAAGATAAGTATCTAATCTTAGTTGTTAAGAATGCAAATGATTTAAGGGACCGTTTAAAAGAGATAGGTGAAGATGAAGACTCTATTCCCAATGATATAATAAAAAGGGTTTTAGAAAATTCCAGAGTAGTGGAAGGAATCCATACGAAATTGGGAGTACTTCCGAACTTTGAGGAGATTGAACCTGACATTCATGGCTATTGGGTTAAAGAAAAACTTTGGCAAGGTAAAGACAACATTGATAAATGGCTCGTCAAAAAATTTGGCAATGGTGCATAGAAAATTAAATCCCGTCTGTTTTATAAATAGCGTCATATGTCTACCTCCATAAAAACGCAGCTATTTGGTATAACTATGAAAATCTGTTAAATCTATGAAGGTTTCATTAGTAGTAAACCGCATAACAGAAGATATTGAAGAAAATTTTACGCGAATAGTTAATGCTATAAATAAGTATTCAGATGAGACGGATTTGTTTCTTTTCCCTGAAGGTGCGATAACAGGTCTCATAAATAATGACGACCCATCGCATGATTTGCCAATTGCATCACCAATCCCAGGGCGATATACGCGCATTTTGTCCCATGTTGCTAAAGAGCGAAGTGTTCACATAGGTATTGGTATGTTAGAAAGAGATGGTTATAAACTCTATGACTCGGCTATTTTAATAAACTCTTTTGGTGAGATTGCCCTACACTATCGCCGCATAACTCCAACATGGCATGGAAAGAACGCAGACCCGAAGGTGTATTGTGAAGGCACTGAACTTAAGAAGGTAAAAACCAATCTTGGAACGTTTGCTTTTTTGATATGTGGTGACCTTTTTGATGATAGCCTTATAGGAAAAATTCGTAAGTTGCAAATTGATTATCTTTTATATCCCTTCTCTCGCTGTTTTAAAGATGGCACTTATAACCAGGAAAGATGGGAGGATGAAAAGCATGAATATATAAAACGCATAAAACTCGCAAAAAGCACTACTTTAATGGTGAACACTCTTGCTCACAAGGCATTGGATGGAGGAAGTTTTGGAGGCGCTATGATAGTATCGTCTTCTGGAGAGATTATAAAAGAGATACCCATTGGAAAAGAAGGCATCTTACATGCTGAGATATGATATACACCTGGTAAATGCCTTTAAATATTTATTTTAAGGAAACAATACCCGCTTGAGGAATGCTGGTTTTAGGGACAATCCCCCTCAGTCCCCCTTCACCAAGGGGGAAAACCACTGAAATTCTCTCTTCCGTAGAAGGAGGTAGGGGGGATGTTTCAACCCAATCTCCTCTTTAATTTTCTCAACATAAAACTCATTCTCACCTTAATGTATTTTTAAGGAATGGATGCCCTCTTGTTCAACATTTATTTTGAATAAACAGTGGCCAACGTGTAGATTATTTTTGAGGAACACCGCCAGGTTGCATAACCCGTTCAAATACTTTATAATTATTACACTATGAGTAGGAAAATTATAGGTGGTAATTGGAAAATGCATAAAACAATCCATGAAACAGAGGATTTCTTTGCATCTTTTTTGCCTCTGTTCAAGGATGTAGATACTGATTACGAGATTGTGATATTTCCACCATTTACATCTCTCAATACAGCAACATCCCTCACTAAGGATACAGGTATTAAAATAGGTGCTCAGAATATGTATTATGAAGACAAGGGCGCTTATACAGGGGAAATATCTCCACTAATGCTTATGGATATTGGAGTTGAGTATGTGTTAGTAGGACATTCGGAAAGAAGGAAATATTTCAAAGAAACAGAAGATTTGTTGTCTTTAAAGATAGAAAGTGGATTGCGACACGGTTTAAAAGTTATGTACTGCGTTGGAGAGACATTAGAAGAGAGAGAAAGCGGAAGGCATAAAGATATTATTAAAAAGCAATTAACCTTGGGATTGAAAAACATTAAAAAAGATTATATAAATCTACTTTCCATTGCATATGAACCTGTTTGGGCTATTGGTACAGGGAAGACGGCAACTCCCACTCAGGCACAAGAAATGCATGCTTTTATTAGAGAAATACTTAAAGAACTTTTTGGAGAAAGTGATATACCGATCTTGTACGGTGGTAGTGTTAAACCACATAATGTAAAAGAAATAGTGAAGGAACCTGATATAGATGGCGCTCTTGTTGGTGGCGCATCATTGAAGCCAGTTGATTTTATAGAAATCATCAAAAATTCCAGATAGGAGGAGATTATGTATTCATTGCTTTTGGTGTTATACATTATAATAATTATTTTAATGGCAGTTGTGATTCTCATACAGGATCCCAAAGAGGGTGGTCTTGGTGGTGTTTTTGGTGGCGGTGGCATGACAAATATACTTGGTGCAAAAGAGGCACCAAGTTTCTTTGTTAAACTAACAGCCGGGCTTGGTACTATATTTATAATTTTATCTCTGTTTTTATCTTATATTAATCAGCCGCAGGGTGGGGTAGGTAGTGCCTATCAAAAGGCTCTTCAGAGGGCAATGAAAGAGCAGCAGGCAACACAAGGGCAAGAGGCAGTGCCTGGAACACCCACGCCCGCCCCACAGAATAGTCAAAATATTCCAGCACCTACAAATGAAGGAGGTAAGTAATGAAGGCAGTATTTGAGGTAAAGGGAAAACAATTTGTTGCAAAAAAAGGTGATGTGATAGAAGTACCTTTTATAGGAGAGGATGTAGAAAAGAAAGAAGTAGATAAGGTTATGCTTCTCGAAGATGAAAATGGTACAAAAATAGGAAAGCCTTATGTGGAGAATGCAAAAGTCATTCTTGAAAAGATAGAAGATAAACTCTCAAAGAAGGTTATAGTATTTAAGTTTAAAAGACGTAAAGACTACAAGAAAACCCGTGGCCACAGACAGAAATACAGTGTGGTTAAAGTCTCAGATATAATCTTTTAGCAGGGGGATTGCCATATAGGTTTTAAATTATATGCACTTATTGTTATTGCTTTAACCCGGGTTTCTTTAAAAGATCCGGGTTATTATGATTACCTTATTATTACGCCTCCTTCTTACATTGAAGCAGCAGAGTCTTTAAAAGTATACAGAGAAAGGGAAGGTTATATTACAAAGATTTTGACAACAAATGAAATAGAAAAAAGTTTTGAGGGTCAGGATTTTCAAGAAAAGATACGAAATGCTATAAGAATATGGCATTATGATGGCGGTGTAAACTATGTCTTTCTTGCTGCGGATGATGATAGTATTCCAACAAGAACAGTCCTTGTGCGGTTGGGTTATGGGGAAGATGACTATATCCCATCTGATTATTACTACATGTGTCTTGATGGAGATTGGAATGCTGATAGGGATAATACTTATGGAGAGAGAGAAGACAATGTTGATTTATACCCTGATGTATCTGTAACTCGTGGCACCTTTCATTCAAAAGATGAATTTATGGACTATGTAAACAGGGTTAAGTATTATGAAACATCCATGGGCATGTATGTTAATAGAGCACTTTTTCACTCGTCCACAGTAGAGTATAATGAAGATGGCAGTGATTATGTTGACCAGATAGCCGATGTGTTCCCTGATTCTATGGAAAAGCATTTTCTATATCAAGATGAACAGAGTATAAGTAATTCAGACATAAATAACTATCTTAGTCAAGGTGTAGGTTATTTCCTTACAATGGCTCATGGGGATATAAATGGATTTTATGCAGACTATGCAGATGAATACTATGGGATAACCAGTATCCCTTCAGATTCAACAAGGTCAACGCTTGTTGATATATTTTCCTGTCATGCTGGTGCCATAGATAGAAACTGCATTCTTGAATCCTTTTTCTCACATGACATAACAATAGCAGCCAGAGCCAGTTCAAGAAACGATTTTGCTTCTACAACAGATATGCATGTGTCCTTTTACCAGGCAATATTTGATGGAAAGACACTTGGGGATGCAACATTTCTTTATAGATTGCCTTATATATCGTATGCAGAAAACACTGACAATGACAAGAGATATGCTATTATGAGCATGATTACCCTGGGAGAGCCATTGATTAAATTCTATACCACAACGCCTAAAAGATTTCTCGTAAAGTATTATGAAGACTCTATAAACTTTAATATAATGGTCTTTTCACAAGATTCTGTTCCACTTTCTGGAATTAAAACGGTCCTTTCAAAAGAAAATGGCTACCTTATTATAGACACTACTGATTTAAATGGCAATGTTTGTATTCCCTTATCTATGCTTACGAGAGGAGAGCATAATCTTAATATTACAGGTAATGATTATTTAAGATTAGACACCTTGGTATATGTACATGGATACTCAAGGCCAGAGATTCAAAGTATCAGGGTAAGTAGTCTTTATGGGGATTATCCAACATCTGGTAGTCCTGTGGCTATGCACATAAAAGGGAATAACCCTTATGGATTGCCATCATTACTTTATATATCTTGCAGTATTGGAAGAGATAATTTTTATAATGATTCTATTCATGTTAAAGGTGAATTTGATATAACTGATACATTCAAGATCCCCTGGTTTTCAGGTAATCGCTTTTTATCCTGCAAGGCACAATTTGATAATACCAATTTTGGAAAAGATACATCTTTGTTGGTATATGGACCTCTCATTGGCTTTGGTGGTATGGCATTAAAAAATGATACACTCTCTTTATCTATTGTTAACGGAGGTAAAGGACATTCAGATACTTTAAGCATAAAGGTTTCATCGTATAGAAAGTTACATAGTTTTACCACGGTAATCCCTCCTTTTAGCGAGAAAAAGATTAAAATACCAACGAACTTGGATAATTTTCCCATAAGTATTGGTGTACATTCCAATGTTATAGACACTGAATTTATTATTAAAGACACTACTTCACCTTCCCCTCCAGATGGTCTTTATGCGCAATCAATCTCAGAAGGTGTTTATCTTGTATGGCAGAGCAAGGACGGGCTATACAATATTTACAGGGGAACAGACTCTTCTAATCTTAAGAAATTAAATATATTGCCTCTTTTGTATCCATACTATGTGGACCTGGGTCTTAGTTTTGATACAACCTATTACTATGCTGTAACATTTATTGATTCTATGGGATTTGAAAGTACTCTCTCTCACATTGTTGAAGGTATTCCCAATCCAAAATTGGCTCCTGGGTGGCCTCAGGTTGCAAGTGGCCTTGGATATTCCTCCCCACTCGTTGCAGACATTACGCCACTCTTCCCTGGTAAGGAAATAATCATAGGATCTTTTGAAGATTCCTTGGTATATGCCTTTTCAAAAGATGGGATACCCCTTCCTGGCTGGCCTGTTAACATAGGGGATATAGTGTATTCTGCTCCTGCTGCATATGACCTTGATGGCGATGGATACGATGAGGTTGTAGTGGCAGGTGGTGGCTCATTCACCCATGTATGGGCATTAAAAGGAGATGGAACAGTCTTGGATGGATGGCCTGTGTACGTTAGAAAAGGTAATTTTACAGGGCCTGCAATAGGTGATTTAAACGGTGATTCTTTACCAGAGATAGTTTTTGTATCAAGGTCTGGTGGAGTGTATGTATACAACGTTCATGGCACAATGCTTGATTCTATACATCTTTATGCTGGTGGGTTCTCGCCTGCATCCATAGGCGATATAAATCAAGATGATACCATGGATATTGTGATTGGGTGCAAGGATAGTGTGGCAGGCCTGTGGGTATTACATATGAGAAATGATACGGAACTCGTTGTAAATGATGGCTTCCCAAAAGGTCCTTTTAGTTTTAATGCTCCACTTGTTATAGGTGATGTAAGGCCTGATGTTCCAGGCCTTGAGATATTTGGCTGCAGCGAGACGAACAGGGCGGTTTTATTTGATTCAAACGGTGATACTTTGTGGACACGGCCAGTAAATAATGCACCTTATTGGTACAACCCATCAATATCAGATATTGATGGGGACCAAAATCCAGAACTTTTAGTGAACCAGGGAACAGGTGTGGCTGTGTTTAAAAGTGATGGTAGTTATTTTCCTGGTTATCCAACAACAAAGGCTTCTGGCGGGACATGTCAATGTATTACAACAGATTTAAATGGTGATGGCTTTATGGAGATTTTTAAGGGTGGTGTAGATGGAAAACTCTATGCACTTACAGAAAATGCAAATATCTTTCCTGGTTTTCCTATAGACCTTAAAGGGTACGCCTATCCAACACCTACAATAGATGATATAGACAATGATGGGACCTTGGAACTTATAGCAGCTAGTTGGTCTAATATGGTTTTTGTGTATGAACTTGGTATTCCAGATTCCTTTATCGGGGATTGGCCCACATATCAACACGATATACAGAGAACAGGTAATTACAATTGGAAACCACTATCAGGAGTAAAAGAAAAGAGAGAAAATACCCTCGCCTTCTTAGATAGAGATCTTATAGTAAAAGGACATATCTATTTTAATAAAGATTGGCAAAAGGTTATGCGTATTGATATTTATGATATAACCGGAAGAAAGGTGGTATCTATAAAAAAGCCTTACAAGAGGTCTCTTAATCTATCTTCAGGGGTGTATTTTAGTATTTTGAAAACCCAAAAAGGAAAAGAAGTTAAAAAAAGGATAATAGTTTTACCATGAGAGGCATTGAAGATTATATAAATAAGAAAAAGGAACTTGAGGAGAAGCTCTTAAAAGGTGGCATGCCTGAGAAAGAGAGAAGGGAAATTGCTCAGGCCTATTCAAGGATTCTACCTTTGGCAGAGAAGGCTGAGAAGATACTTTCGATTGAAAAGAAAATAGAGGATACGAAGAGCCTACTTGATGACCCTGAAATGAAAGAACTTGCAGAAGAAGAAATTAAGAATTTAGAGAGAGAAAAAGAAGAACTTATTACAGGATTGAAGAAACTCATATTAAAGTCAACTTTAGACCTTGATAAAAACGCTATTATTGAAATAAGGGCGGGTGCAGGAGGCGAAGAGGCAGCCTTATTTGCCGCTGACCTGTTCAGGATGTATACAAAATATGCGGAAAAAATGGGATGGAGGTATTCTGTTATGGATTCCCATCCAACAGATATGGGTGGATTTAAAGAAATCGTGTTTTCCATAGAAGGGAAGTCTCCATACAGATACCTTCATCTTGAGTCAGGTGTACATAGGGTGCAGAGAGTTCCAATAACAGAGTCAGGTGGAAGAATCCACACTTCTACAGCCTCAGTGGTTGTGCTCCCTGAAGTAGAAGAAAGTGACGATGATATTAAGATAAACCCGGACGATTTAAAGATAGATACCTTTAGGGCTGGAGGACCAGGTGGTCAGTATGTAAATATGACTGATTCTGCTGTTAGAATAACCCATATTCCAACAGGGATTGTAGTTGTGTGTAGAGAGGAACGATCACAGCACAAGAACAGGGAGAAAGCCATGAAGCTGCTTAAGGCTCGTCTTTTGGACCTCAAGGAAAGAGAAGAGAGGAAAAAGGTAGATTCACACAGGAAATCTGTAATAGGTACAGGAGATAGAAGTGAAAAGATAAGGACCTATAACTTTCCTCAGAATAGAGTAACTGACCATAGAATAGGTCTTACTGTGTATAAACTTACAGAAATTATGGATGGTGCTCTCTGGGAGATCATCATACCATTACTTGAAGAGGAAGAGAGAAGGAATCTTGAATCCGTTGAACTATTATAGTTTTTTTAGAAAGGAACTTGAAAAGGTGGCATTGTTTCCAGATAGGGAATTAAGGGATATTATATACCATCTTACAGGTAAAGACACACCTACTTTTCTTTTAAGTCCACCCTCTGAGATAGACATGGAAATGGTTATTGAAGAGACCAAAAAGATTATAGAAAAACGAAAAAAAAAGGTTCCACTTGACTATATACTTGGAAAAAGTTTTTTCATGGATATTGAACTTAAAGTAAGTCCATCGGTTTTAATTCCCCGTCCTGACACAGAGGTTCTTGTAGAGGAAGTTTTAAAGCATAAACCCGGAGATGTTGTTGACATTGGAACAGGGTCTGGTAATATTGGCATTGTGCTTGCCAGGTATGGTTTTAAGGTAACAGGTACAGATATAAGTTATGCATCTTTGCAGATAGCAAAAAGTAATGCAAAATTAAATAAGGTGGAAATAGAGACTAAATTATGTCCTTTTTTTGAATGTTTTAATAAGGGCATAAAGTTTGATTATATAGTCTCAAATCCACCATATATATCACCTAAGGAATATGAAAACCTGGATTTGGAGGTGAAACAAGAGCCTTATGAGGCTCTTGTTTCACCTTTAGATGGTCTTTGGCATTCTCTGAATATCTTAAGACAATCTAAGTGTTATTTAAAGAGGGGAGGGTATATATTTTTAGAGATTTCTTCCCTCAGGGCTGAGAAATACACACAGTTAGCACAGGAATTTGGTTATACTGATATAGAACTTCTAAAGGATTTAAATGGAAATTACAGGGTTTTGAAAGCGAGGTGGATCTAAGATGTCTTGGAAATTAGTTGAGAATGAAAGTACCTATCTTGAGTATGATGACCCAGAGAGGGTTTTCAGGGTAATTGTATCCACAAAACTCTCCATAGGTCTCAAGGAACATATTGGATATAATTATATAAAGCACCTAAAACAGGTCCATTCTTCTCGGGTGTATTTAGTGGATAGTTCTACCATAGCTCACAAAATGGAAGGAGATGGTCTTATAACAAAGGAGAGGGGGCTTTTTATCGGAGTTAGGGTGGCAGATTGCTATCCTGTATTCCTTTTGGACTATAGCCAGCCTGCGATTGGCGTTTTACATGTTGGATGGAGAGGTGCAAAAGAGGGCATTATATCCAAGGGCGTAAATAAACTTGTGCGCTATCTCGGAAGTGATCCTGATTCCATTCATGCAGTAATAGGACCCGGTATATGTGTAGAACATTACGAAGTAGGTAATGAGTTTAACAAAATCAGGAAATTTAAGCCGTTTTTGAAAAAGATAAAGGGCAAACTGCATTTTGACCTTCATGAATTTATAAAAAGTGACTTAAAAGACAATGATATTTATAATATCGTAGAATCTCCATACTGTACCTACGAAGAGGAAGAACTCTTCTGGTCTAAAAGAAGAGATGGTAAGATACTCGGTGAAATGTGGGCTTTTGGTAAAATCAAAGAGTTTAATACCAATATACCTGTTCTTGGTAGCCTTATACCATTATAATTATAAAGGAGAAGAAAAATGAGGGTCATTGCATTTGATATAGGTGGTACCAATATAGAGTTTGGTATTGTTGAAGATGGGACAATAAAGGAGCGTGGAAAAACAAGTTCCAAGGACATAAAAGATAAAAATACATTCGTACACATATTAAGGAATATCATACTTGCTGCTTCAAAGGATAGGAAAGTGGACGCTACGAGTGTAGGTATTGCAGGTTTAGTAAATCCTCAAAAAGGCGAAATTCTAATTTCTCCGAACCTGACATTCTTAAATGGTCTAAAATTAAAAGACGCACTTTCAGATATAACAGACTTTTATATTGACAATGATGCAAATGTATATGCACTTGGTGAATGGAGGTATGGAGCAGGTGAGGGAAAGGACAATGTTGTGGTTTTAACACTTGGAACAGGCGTAGGTTCTGGAATTATCGCAAATGGAAAACTCTTAAGGGGAGCAAACTTCTATGCTGGAGAGGCGGGTCATGTAATCATTGACTTTGGAGGACAGTGGTGCAAATGCGGCCAAAGAGGCTGCATTGAAAGTTACATAGGTGGGGATTACTTTCCATTGTTTGCAGAAAGGTTTTTGAGAAAAATGGGGAAGACATGTGATAAATGCACTATGGAAAAACTATATAAAATGGCATTAGAAGATGATAAAGATGCCCTCTATTTATTTAGTGAATACGGTAGATATATCGCTTTTGGACTTGTAAATATAATCCATCTCTTAGACCCTGAGGTCATTGTTTTGGGAGGTGGTATAGCTGAAAGTTTTGAATTATTTAAGGATGCCATGATGGCTGAACTTAGAAGAAGGGTTATGGGATTTGAGAGGAGAAAACTCTCTATCAAAAAGGGCATTCTGGGAAATTTGGCAGGTATCTATGGGGGGTATGTACTTGCAAAAGAAAAAATGTAGATACATGGGCATTGATTATGGAGAACGGAGGATAGGTATTGCTATTACTGATGAACTACTCATGATGGCAAGACCTTACAAAGTTATAGACACAAAGAAAGAGGACCCATATGATACCATCAAAAGCATAGTTTTAGAAAATAATGTATGTTTTATTGTTCTTGGGAATCCAATACACCTTGGGGGAGAGGAGAGTGAAATCTCTCTTAAAGTCAAGGAATTTAAGGCAGAACTTGAAAAAATATTAAAAGGCGTTGAGATTGTACTCTATGATGAAAGGTTTACATCAAAGATGGCAGAGAGGATGCTAAGAAGTAGAAAAGTTGACCTTAGAAAATCCAAGGGAGAGATTGATATGTACGCTGCGGCATTTTTATTAGAGGAGTATATTGACTTTCGCAAGAGATGAAAAAAATATTAATTGCTATTTTTTTACTCTTTCCAATTACTTTATTTTACGCGCTTTTTAGAGTACCTGTGGAAGGTCCTGTGCAATTTCCAGTAAAGAGAGGGGAGGACTTCAGAACAACTATGAGAAGGCTGAAAAGGGAACATATCATAAGGGATACATTCAGGTTTCTTGTTTTAGCAAGGATATTCCATTTAGATAAAAAAAGTAAATTCGGTTTCTATACATTTAAAAGGGACCTTCCTGAAATAAATGTACTTTTGAGGCTTACAGTGAAGGGTGCTCCACTTAAGGAATTTTCAATACGCATCCCAGAAGGCTCCACACTTAAAAACATTGCTCCACTTTTTAGCAAGATTGGCATTGAGCCAGATTCTTTTTTAAGATACACAGAAGACACAGTTTTCATTAAAAAAGTTAAAAAATGCTGCAATTTAATGGATACGCCATCTACACTTGAGGGCTATCTTTATCCTGACACCTATATTTTTGCGTATGGAGAAAGCGTTTACGATGTAGTATGCAAAATGCTGAGGAGGACATGCAGCGTTTTTGATAGCACTCTTATAAAGCGGATGCATGATATGGATTTCTCTATGCATGAAGTTCTTACCCTCGCTTCACTAATAGAAAAAGAAGCGATGGTAGACTCAGAGAGATATATAATATCAGGTGTATTTCACAATAGGCTGAGAAGGGGTATACCACTTGCCTCAAATCCCACACTTAACTATATTTTAGATAAAAATTATGGATGGCTACCTCGCTGGGCAATAAGAACAAAAAACCCTTATAATACATATATTCATCCAGGCCTTCCACCTGGTCCCATTTGCGCCCCATCAAAAAAATCCATTATAGCAGCACTCTGGCCCAAAAAAGTAAATTATCTATATTTTGTGGCAAGAGGAGATGGCACTCATCTTTTTGCCAGAACCTATAGAGAGCACAAGAAAAACATTCAATATGTTAAACGTCTTATGTTTAGTGGCCGATCCCGTTAGAGTTTCTGTCCGGCGTTATAAAAGGTATTAAAAAAGTATATAATAAGGGCGAAACCGAAAAAGATAAGTAAAGGGTAGAGTAATCGGTGAGAAATAATATATACAATCACTGCAATGATAATACCGATAAAACCTATTAAGCCAGATATGATATGCAACATATTATTCTTTTATTATCTTAAGATGCAATTCTTCAAGTTGCTTATTAGAAATAAAATCAGGTGCTTTCTCGTACAATGCCTGAGCGCTTGTTGTTTTAGGAAAGGCAATAACATCCCTTATAGAATCAAGTTCAAGCATAACAGCAAGAAGTCTATCAAATCCTATGGCAATTCCTCCATGTGGTGGCCCACCAAATTCAAGTGCCTTTAGCAGGAATCCAAAGTTATCCTCTATCCTTTGTTCATCAATCCCAAGTATATTCAAAAGTTTAATCTGAAGGTCCTTTTTATGATTCCTTATTGAGCCAGAGCCCATCTCTATTCCATTGATTACAAGGTCATATTGCTTTCCAATGACCCTGAGAGGGTCACTGTCAAGATATTTTAAGGTATCTTCCTTAGGCATGGTAAATATGTGATGTGCAGGTTCTATTTCTCCTGTATCAGGATTTTTCTCAAAAAGAGGAAAATCAACAACCCAGAGCACAGCGAAATCCGATTCTTTTTCTTCAAACCTGTAATTTACCATATTCCTCAATATACCAGCGAGGTTGTAAACCTTTGTAACTTCATCACCAACAAGAAGATAGGTGCCGCTCTCGTACTCTCCTTCCATATATTTTGATAACTGGCCAGATAGATGCCTCCCGTCTGATTTAAACCATAAAAGGCCATGTGCACCCTCTTTTTTAAGTTCATTCTGAATACTATCTATTTCTCTTCTTGAAAGGTTTTTAGAACTCTTTATTCCCAAGATTCTGCCTTTATTTTCAATGATAGCATCCGCAATTCTGAACCCTTTATTAGAAAGAGCGTTTGTGAAATCAAGTATCTTATTTGAATATCTTAAGTCAGGCTTGTCTGTTCCATACATCTTTTGGGATTCTGCGTAAGAAAGGCGCAAAAATGGCTTTTTTAACTTTACTCCAATTAATTTATCAAAGAGAAAGGTTATGAGGTCTTCTGTAAGATTTAAAACATCATCAACATCTACAAATGACATCTCAAGGTCAATTTGAGTAAATTCAGGTTGTCTGTCAGCCCTTAAATCCTCATCCCTGAAACACCGTGCAATTTGAAAGTATCTATCAAATCCAGCAGACATAAGGACCTGCTTATAAAGCTGTGGAGATTGGGGTAGTGCATAGAATTTCCCTATATGTATCCTTGATGGAACAACGTAGTCCCGTGCGCCCTCTGGTGTGGATTTTGTAAGATAAGGGGTATCAATTTCCAAGAATCTATGTTCATAAAGAAAGTCCCTTACAAGTTTCATAAGTTTGCTTCTTGCAATAATATTGTGCTGCATCTTTGGTCGTCTTAGGTCCAAAAATCTGTATTTTAATCTAACTTCCTCAGAAACATCTACTTTGTCTTCTGGAAGGAATGGGGGAGTAGGGGAGTCGTTTAATACTTCTAAATTCTTAATAACAATCTCCAACTCTCCTGTTTTCATATCTTTATTGATCATATCTTCTGGCCTTTTCCTTACAACGCCTCTAATCTTCACAACATACTGTGTTTTAAGGTCTTTTGCACTTTCATAATAAGGTGAATCTGGTTCTGCTACACACTGAACCTCTCCTGTTATATCCCTTATATTCACAAAAATAAGGCCTCCGAGGTCTCTCACACGTCTCACCCATCCAAAAATGTTAATTTCCCTTCCTATATGTCCTGCATTAACCTCACCACAATAGGCTCTCATATATTACCTCCCAAAAAATGTAGGATATACATAATTAAAACGGCGTTCATAGTAAAGCCTCAAGAGTATAAGGATGATGATGCCTAATAAAAGAAAAATAGGGAACTTCAGACCTATTGTTAACACAAATACAAAGGAAGATATCCTGTATGATACCTTTGCCATATAATCAGTGTCATCAAAGATAGCGATTACAAAGAGTATGAGACCAATAAGAGATGATATAAGTATGTGTATATCCAGAATAATGAAAGCACCAATAAGTGCGTACAGCATAAAAACAGATGCCACTATCGTGGTATTTTTCTTTCCCATAAACACTCCAGAGGTTATAAGGCCTGCCTTTTTATCTCCTTCAATATCAGGTACAGTGGTATTAAGAAAAACAGCAACTATAAAGAAAAATAAAGGTAAAGAATAGAGGAGTGCTGAGAGTGTAATACGCCCTGTGCTTGACCAGCCTGCCAAATAGGATAATATACCATAGCCTATACCGTTGGAGAGTGCATCCAAAAAAGGCTTCCCTTTGAGTTGAAAAGGTGGGATTGAATACATTGCTCCTAAGATTAGGGAAATTATAAGGATAATAATAAAATCTTTTGAAGAGAACAAAATGCCTATAACAAAAGATAAAATAGTAAGGACTCCTGCAAATATCCATGCACTTTTGATGCTTATGATATTGTATGGTATCAAAAATAATTTATTATTCGCAAGGTCACTTTCTCTGTCATATATCTGATTAATAATGTATACAGCACCCATCAAAAGCGTATAGGATAAGAGATTAATCCAGAAGAGTTTTCCTGGAAGAAGTTTTATAGAAAAAGACCCGAGTGCTTCTTCTGTAGCATAGCCAAGGAACATTGGTGCCCATAGTGGTATAAACAGTATGGGCCTCATTAAAAAGAAAAAATCATAAGATCTTAATGTTGTATCAATGTTCTTTCTCATACCTACAATTTTATTCCAGAAAAAACGGACATCAAAAAAGACCATTATTCAGAATGAATGACGTTGAAAATGAAATCAATGCATCACCATAGAGATTATTGAAGTAGTAGCAGAGACCGAGCACCTCATATAAAGAATTTATCACATAATGTATCTTATGTTAACCAATATAAATGCATGTATAGCAAAGAGTTTTGTAGATGCTACTTTTTTATTAAGGTTTACTTTTGATATATGGAATCTTTTTGCTTAGGTTTATAAAATGAATGTGATCCTGTATAATTATAATGCGACTTATAGAGTTTGTAATGTATATTTATTGCTTAAATAATTATCAATATTTAGGAGAAATACTTTGCGATGTAATAGGATCTTAATGTATCATAATATTTCCAGTAAATTTGAGTTATCATTTAGAAGTGTTAGTTCAAACTTACTAAAGAAACATCTTAAACTTTTAAAAAACAAGGGGTTTAATAATATAACAAAGTTGGATTTAATTAAAGGGGGATTATTTGATAACAAAAAGTCTGTATTTATTACCTTTGATGATGCCTACGAAGGAGTGTACTACTCTGCCCTTCCAGTAATGGAAGAATTTGGATTCTCAGCGGCAGTGTTTATCCCTGCTGGATATATTGGTAAATTCAATGAATGGGATTTTACGCCATTCAGTCGGTTAAGACATATGGACAAAAAAATGCTCATAAACCTATCAAAAAACGGCTGGGTTGTTGGCGCACATGGTTCTACCCATACTGACCTCAGAAAATGCTCAAATGGGTGTTTAAGAAGGGAGATCTGTGATTCAAAAAAGAAGATTGAAGATATTATAGGTGAAGAGGTTTTTCTTTTTGCCTATCCTTTTGGCCTTTACAATGAAAAGGTTATTGACATGGTAAAAAACTGTGGCTATAAGTACGCCTTTGCAACGGCAAATGGTATAACTAATAATAGGTATGCAATAAGTAGAATGGCTCTCTATTTTATAGATGCTTCTCCTATACCGCTTTTAAATGATAAGTATTGCAGGTTATATCTTTTTAGGAACAGGATTATTTCTTCACTCTCAGCACTTACACCCATCTACAAAAAGTACATAAATCATTTGTGGTAAGCAAAATAAAGTGTTAAAATGGTTAATATACCTTGAAGAATAGATACATATTCAGCAAAGCGTTTTGTCCGTGAGTAGTTTACAATAATAACATCACCGTCTTCTGGTATAGTTGTCCTCTTGGCATTAATAAGGCTAAAGCCTCTAAGAATTTTCACAGGGCCTGCATACTCTGTTTTTCCACCTGCTTTGGATATGTAGTAATCAACTGTTGCACCTTCAACATATGGAATAGATGTACCAGGGCGCATTATCTCACCTGCTACAAGCACACCTCTTTGAAGTGGAAATATAAATATGGAGTCTTTTGGATTAACTTCAAAATCCAAAGAGGAAACTCGTTTTATTTTTCCATTTCTCTTTACAAAGACCTTGTTGCCAAGGATTTTAATATTTAAGTTCTTTCCTACAATATCTTCTAAAAAAGTATATATAGGTTGCGGTTTAGATAGTGGAACAGAAATTACCCTACTCCTTAAGGTAAAAGTTGTATTCAAAGTATCGCTTTTAATTGGTATAAAAATTGGTGATGAGAGAGGAGGCACAGAAATATCACCCACTATAAAGACACTACTATCTTCATTAATAGAAGGGACAAAGATTTTCTGAACCGATGAAATACTTCTATTATCCCTTGGTGAGTTCAGATGTTCAAAGGTGCCAAGATTGACTATTGTTGTATCATTTCCTGTAACAAGCATAATTTTTGCAAAGCATGCATTGCCTTTTAGACCACCGGATCTCCATAATGCATCCCCTATGGTTGAATTGGCAGGAAGGGTGTATATACCTGGATGATAAACAGCCCCTGAGATCTCTACGGATACCATCCTGGAGCCGATTAACATTACCTTAAATGAATCCTTCTTATCCAAGAGCTTCTTTGAATAATAGGATAATGTATCAGAAAACTCTTTTATAGTAAGACCTGAAGCATTAACCACCCCAGATACCAAAAAAGTCTTCGTATTATAGGTATACTGTGGTACCTGAATATGTTCTTCTCCTTGTCCCCACGATGTATATATTGGCACATGTCCATCTGGTAATACAGCGGTTTTTATACTCATACCAGTGGATTGGGATACAATTAGTATAGTGTCACCTGGGCCTAACACATAAAAGTTAGGATTTACCATGCCTGGCGTATAAGAATACGACAATAAAAAGTATATAAAAGCACTAAGAATGGTCATTTTCTTCCTCCATTTTAATTATTTCCTTTTCTATTTCAGAGACTATTTGGTCTTCTTTAACCTTTTTTATAACCTTGCCTTTTTTAAATATAATTCCATACCCTGGTTCTGCTGCAACACCTATGTCTGCATCACGAGCCTCTCCTGGGCCATTGACCTCACATCCCATAACAGCCACTTTTATGGGTATAGAATGCTTTTTTATCATGCGTTCTACTTCCTTTACTATCCGTAGAAGATCTACACGTGTTCTTGCACATGTTGGGCATGATATGAGCATAGGTCCATTATACCTTATTTCAAGGGATTTTAATATCTCCCATGCCACCTCTACCTCTTTTACAGGGTCTTCTGAAAGAGATACCCTTACAGTATCGCCTATGCCGTTATAGAGTAAGTGGCCCATGGCTATAGAAGACTTTACTGTTCCTGGTAAAAAAGGACCTGCCTCTGTTACCCCAACATGCAATGGGAAATCTGTTTTTTCAGAAAGCAATGTGTATGCCTTTATTGTATGAGGTACTGAACTTGACTTAACAGAGATTATTATGTCGTAAAATCCCTTTGAGGTAAAATAATCTATCCATCTTATAGCGCTTTCTACCAATGCTTCAGGGAATACGCCACCGTATTTTTCAATCAAATCGTTTTCAAGTGAACCAGAATTTACGCCTATTCTAATGGGTTTTTTATTTTGTTTTGCCGCTTCTATAATCTCATCTATCTTTTTTTTATCGTTAATATTACCCGGGTTTATTCTTATCTTGTCAGCACCCTTTTCCATTGATAATATAGCGAGTCTGTGATTAAAGTGAATATCAGCAATAAGAGGGACATCTAAAAAATCCTTTCTAATTGTTTCAAAGGCATTTAAACTTTTAAGGTCAGGTATGGAGATTCTTATAAGTTCACATCCGGCATCTAAAAGTTCTTGTATCTGTTTTTCTGTGGCATCTATATTAGAGGTTCTCGTAGATGTCATGGATTGAATCCTTACGGGATTTTCACCTCCAATCCCTATATTGCCTACTTTTACAGTTTTGGTCTTTTTTCTTTTTATCACGCTTAAATTATAAATTTATCTTCGTGTTTATCAAAAGATAGCACCTATTTTTTGGGCACAATAGGAGCAATCAACTTTCGTGATTTGTTGGCAAGAGCCTGTTCAAACGCGTCTTCTGCATTCTGTGCTGTCCCTTCTATGGTATTAATAATTCTCATCGTTCTGCTTTCGTATAGTTTAAGAACAAATTTAATGCCCTGTGACTGTGTTGTTACTTCTCCAATTATGAAATAATCAGTATTTAAGGCATTTGCCACCTGTGATGCCTCTATTTCATTTAGGTTTTCTGGCCTTATTCCCATACTACTCATTTTGTTATTAATAGATCCTTGCGGAAGAACATCAAAGTTGGGAGAGTTCTTTAAGGAGGCAATAATATACTGTTGTGAACGCTTGCCAAGGCCCATAGTTCTTACATCCTTGTCCTTTTCAAGTAATGGAAAAACGCCTATTCTTTTCTTTGTTTCAACATTGGTGTTCGAAACATACTCCTTATTGAGATAATCAAGTACTTCATTGGTTATATCCAGAGAATTTTTAGTATATATGATGGACTTTGCAGATTTATCTATGATGAGGTCAAAATTTTCATCTTTTGCAATTTGGTTTATTGTATTATACAGTTTTTGCAAATAAGGACGCGTTATTGCCTTTAATTTCTTGCTATACTCCCCTCCTTCACCCCATATTCTTTTTATATAATCATGGTACTCGGCCTCAAGTTCATCTATCTTCTTTTGTTCATCAAGTATCCCCTGTGGTGTAAGCATTGGTATTTTCTTTTTAAGTTCGCTCTTTTTTTCCTGGAGCAATGAATAGAGACTATCCTGAACCCTCCTCCACTCTGTTTCATATGCCGCCATGTCCTTTTTTGCATCCTGTAGGTCTTTATATTCCTTCATTACTTTTTTCATATCAATGGTGCCTATCTTAAACTCGGCACCTTTAAGTGGCTTTACAAAGGAAAAGATAAAAACCAAAATGGGTATAATGTTAATGTATCTTTTCATTGCTCCTTCTCCATGTATTCTAAGAGTTCAACAAGTAAATGACCATAAAGACGATGTATCTCCTGAATAATTGGTGTGTCATCGGAATGAACCTTTAATATGACATCGCATAAACTCTCCACAACTGGTTTTGACTCCCCTGTCATATACAACACATAAAGGCCTTTTTCTTTGGCTTTTTTTACTGCACGGTTTACATTTTCGCTTTTTCCTGAGGTAGATATAGCCAATAAAACATCTTCTTTTTGCCCAATAGCATCAACCTGTCTCTCAAATACATGCTCAAAACCAAAATCATTTGAGCATGCGGTAAGTATTGATGTATCTACACTGAGGGCGATGGCAGGATATGGTCTTCTTTCTTTTTTATATTTTACTACAAACTCTGCTGCAATGTGTTGGGCATCCGCGGCACTTCCACCATTACCACATACTAAAAGTTTTCTATTGGCATCAAAGGCCTTTTTTATTATACGGGTTGCCTCTATTAATGATGATATTTGCTCATGGTCAGGAAATGCCTCTTTAAGACGACCTATCCTGCTTTTTATATAGTCTCTCATATATCCTCCTTGCATAGTGTTCTATTGGATATGGTTTAAAACCCACAAGCGTGGTAAACTTAAAACTATTAAGAAAACTATTTTTTGGCCTTTTGGCTCTACGGTTTAGCTGGGCTGCACTTACCTCTTTAACATTGGCATTTTTACCCATGACTTCTTCATAAATCCTTATAAATTCACAAGGAGTTGCTGGATATCCTCCTGAGATATGGTATATTCCAAAAGGCGCATTAGAATTAAGTAGTTTTATTGTTGCCTCTGCAAGGTAAGGTACAAAAGTTGGGGCACTTTTTAGGTCATAGGTACATATGATTTCCTCATTGCTTAAAATCTTTTCTGGAATAATTGATAGAAAGTTTTTACCTCCTTCATCATAAAGCAAAGAAGTTCTAATAATATAGTAAGACCCACCCTCTTTGATTATACTGTCTTCTGCATAAGATTTGGAAAGGCCATAAACAGAAAGCGGTGATTTCGCATCTTCCTCAAAATATTCATCTTTTGAGCCATCAAACACATAGTCTGTTGAATAGTGGATAAAAATGGCCCCTTTATCCTTTGCAATTTTGCTCATAATAAGTGGTGAAAGCCAATTAACCTTTAAGCACTCCTCTTTATGGTCTTCACAATAGTCTGTATTTGTACACGCTGCAGCGTTTATTAGTATATCAAAGTTTAAACTTTTAAGGTAGTTTTCAAGAAGATGGTGGTCTTGAAGGTCAACATCTTCCCTTGTAGGCGCAAGTATAGAAAAGTTATTTTCTTCAAGAATTTTATATAATCTTTTTCCTAATAGGCCTGTTGACCCAAAAAGTACAACCTTCATATATTGAATAATACGGCGATGCTTAGGTAAAACAAAAGGGGGCCTTAGCCCCCTTCAAGTATTTATTTATCCTCTTTTAGGAATGGATACCTATAATCCACAGGTGGATTGAAAGTTTCCTTTATCGAACGCACGCTTATCCATCTTAAGAGATTGAGTTTACTTCCTGCCTTATCGTTGGTTCCTGAAGCACGAGAGCCACCAAATGGTTGTTGGGCCACAACAGCACCAGTAGGCTTATCATTGATATAGAAATTCCCTGCTGCATGTCTTAGAATATCTTCTGCAAGTTCTATTGCATACCTATCTTGTGCAAATATAGAGCCCGTAAGTCCATAAGGAGATGTCTCATCGCAAAGATGCAGGGTCTCTTCGTATTTTTCATCCGGATACACATAAACAGTGAGCACAGGACCGAATATCTCCTCCTGCATAAGTTTGTGCTTTGGATTTTTAGTTAAAACGAGTGTGGGTTCAATAAAGTATCCAACAGAGTCATCGCATTTTCCACCATATACTATCTCTGTATCCACATCATCCTTTGCAATTTGGATATAACTACAAATCTTATCGAATGATGGCTTATCAATGACTGCAGTAATGAAGTTTGTAAAGTCTTCAGGCCCACCCATCTTCATGGTCTTTACTTCCTCTGCCATTATTTCTTTTAGTTCATTCCACATGGACTCTGGAATATATGCCCGCGATGCGGCAGAGCACTTCTGACCCTGATATTCATAAGCACCCCTTAGAAGGGCTGTGGCTACCGCTTTCACATCTGCTGAAGGATGCACAAATACAAAATCTTTACCACCTGTCTCCCCAACGATTCTTGGGTATGACCTATACTTTGATATATTCTGACCTATGGTTTTCCACATATATTGGAATGTTTTAGTTGAACCTGTGAAATGAACACCTGCAAAATCTGGATGTTCAAATACTTTTTTACCTATCAGAGAAGAATTGCCAGGGATAAAGTTTATAACGCCATCTGGCAGGCCTGCTTCTTGCAAGATCTTCATTATGAAATAGTTAGAATATACAACGACAGATGCAGGCTTCCACAACGACACATTACCCATCAAAGCGGGTGCTGTTGGTAGGTTGCCACCAATAGAAATGAAATTAAAGGGTGGTGCTGCAAATATGAAGCCCTCAAGCGGTCTATACTCAAGTCTATTATAAACTCCTTTGGAAGATATAGGCTGTTCCCTATATATCTCCCACGCATACCTTGCGTTAAAACGCCAAAAGTCAATAAGTTCCGCTATATCAATTTCGGCTTGGAATGCGTTCTTTGAATGAACAAGCATCACAACGGCGTCCATAAAATACCTGTATTTCGTAGAAAGAAGTTCTGCAGCCTTCAAAAAGATGGAAACCCTTTGGTACCATGGCATTCTTTGCCATTCTTTTGATGCCTTTAGTGCAGAAGAGATGGCCATCTCAACTTCTTTTTCGCCCGCCTTATGGTATTTACCAATAATCTTTCCGTGTTCATGTGGAAGACGACATTCACCCAAATTTCCTGTTTTTACTTCCTTGCCACCAATAATAAGAGGTATTTCTATGATATCGCTTCTTATCTTCTCTATCTCTTTTTTGACCTCTATCCTTTCCTTTGTTCCAGGTGCAAAAGAAAGGATGGGCTCATTGTTTGGAAAAGGAACATCAAAAACTTTTCCCATTACTCTTCCTCCTTTTTGTTTTCACCGAAGTCCAGTCCAAACTTGATACCCTGTGCAAGCGGAAGGTCATCTCCATAGTTAATAGTAACTGTCTGTCTTCTCATGTATCCCTTCCATGCATCAGAGCCTGACTCTCTACCTCCTCCTGTCTCTTTCTCACCGCCAAAGGCTCCACCTATTTCGGCACCTGATGTACTCGTGTTTACATTGGCTATTCCGCAGTCAGAACCTTTAGCAGAAAGGAATTTTTCCTCATACTTGAGATTGTTAGTAAATATTGCAGATGAAAGTCCTTGAGGAACATCGTTGTGAATCTTAATGGCTTCATCAATATCCTTTATTTTTATTACATAAAGGATTGGTGCAAAGGTTTCTCTTTTGACAATCTCCATATCAGGCCTTGCTTCTACAATTGTTGGCTCAACATAAAAACCATTTTCTTCCTCTATTACATTACCACCAACAAGGATTTTACCACCCTGTTTTTTGATCTCCTCAATGGCATTTTTATAAACATGTATTGCATTCTTATCAATAAGTGGACCACAGAGTACGCCTTCATCCAGTGGATTGCCTACTTTTACCTGTTTGTAAAGGTCTATAAGTTCAGAAAGGAATTTGTCATAGATCTTTTCATGTAATAGGAGTCTTCTTGTGGTTGTACATCTTTGACCTGCTGTTCCCACAGCACCAAATAGTATTGCCTTCTTTGCTACAACAAAATTGGCATCTTCCATTACAATAGCGGCATTATTACCACCCAATTCAAGTATAGTTCTCCCAAGTCTTTTTGCAACACGTTCTGACACATGCTTCCCCTGAGGTATTGAACCTGTGAATGAAATAAGAGGAAGTCTTTTATCGTTTATCATCCACTCCCCTACTTCACTACCTTTGCCTATGACAAGGTTGAATATTCCATTGGGAAGACCGAATTCCTCTAATACCTGTTCAATAATCTTTTGGACGGCTATTGCTGAAAGGGGTGCAGAACTTGAAGGTTTCCACACCATTGTATCACCACAAACAGCAGCAATAAAGGCATTCCATGAATAGACAGCAACTGGAAAGTTAAATGATGTAATTACACCTATGGGGCCAAGAGGAAGCCATTGTTCGTACAACCTATGATGCTCCCTCTCAGATTGTATTGTAAGACCATACAACTGCCTAGAAAGGCCAAGTGCAAAGTCAGATATGTCAATCATCTCCTGCACTTCACCTGTTCCCTCTTGATAGATTTTTCCGACTTCAATTGTAACCAATTTTCCAAGAATGTCTTTGTACTCTCTGAGCCTATTACCAATTTCCCTTACGATCTGTCCCCTTTTTGGAGCAGGCACCTCTCTCCAGTATTCAAATCCTTTTTTTGCCTCTTGTATAACCCTTTCGTAGTCCTCTTTTGTAGCAAGTGCAACCTTTGCTATGGGCTTTCCATCTATTGGAGAGATAGAATCTATAAGATTCCTTCCTTCTATGGGGCTCCATCCACCCTTGCCTGTGCTTACACCGGAGTTTACCTCCTCAAGGCCGAGTTTAGAGAGAACTTCCTGTATTACCTCCTTAGAGACCTCTGCCATTCATTATACCTCCTTTTAGACCAATGCTTTATATTATTTTATCTCATAAATTGCGGATAATCAAAGAATAGGTCTTTATTTAAACATCCAAGGATTGTATTTTATAATTTAGTTTAACATGAGGATAGCTTTTGTTACTGAGCACTTTTATCCATTTGTGGGCGGCATCTCAGAGCATACATTCCATCTTGCACAATCCCTTGCAAAGAACAATGAAGTTTTTGTTTTCGCCCCACATTATTTGGGAATCAAGTATATACCACTGCCCCAAAGGCCTTTATTTGAGATAATTCGTATCGGAAAGGCCACTTTTTTCCCTGCAAATGGTTCTATGACTGCCTTCACATATACGCCTTCTGCCCTGTTCGCATTCAGAGATTATCTCAAGATGAAGTTTGATATAATTCATATTCAAGGTTCGGTAGTTCCTACTTTGCCCCTTTTTGCATCTTTATCCCATACAGATGCCATTAAGGTTGTTACATTCCATGCACACCATAAAAAGTCCATAGGTTATACACTGTTTAAGAGTGTATTTACAAAGGCATTAGCAAAACTTGACGGGTTTATAGCAGTTTCTCGTGCTGCAAAGGATACTATTGAAAGCCATTTTAAAATAGCGCCTTTGAGTATAATCCCAAACGGCATTGACACAACACGCTTTACTCCTTATGGGGAAAAAATTGATAGGTTTAATGATGGTAAGTTCAACATACTCTTTGTTGGAAGAATGGAAAAAAGGAAGGGTTTAGATGTGTTGTTGAAAAGCCTAATGGATATTGAAACCGAACAATTTAGGTTAATCGTTGTTGGTGATGGTCCTCTTATGGAAAAATACAAGAAACAATCAAAAAGATTAAAGATAGAGGTTGTATTTACAGGAAAGGTCTCTCCGCACAACCTTTCAATGCTGTATCGTTCTTCTCATATATTTGTTGCACCAAGTACAATGGGAGAAAGTTTTGGTATTGTATTATTAGAGGCAATGGCTAGTGGCGTGCCCATTATAGCCTCTTCAATTGATGGGTATAGGGAGACATTAAAAGAAGGAAAATATGGTATACTTTTTGAGAACGAAAATGTATATGACCTGAGAAAAAAGATTTTGTATCTATACGAGCGGGGAGATTTGAGAGAAAAACTGTCAAAAAAGGGACAGTTATATGTGAAAACAAATTATTCATGGGATGTTATTGCACAAAAGACAATGGATTTTTATTTGTCCCTTCTTTCTAAGGAACAAATAAAAAGTGAAGATGCTCTGTTTTCGGAAAAACTTTGATTTAACTCAAATGCTTTTATTCCCCTCTATTCTGAGTTATAATTTAACATAAAAGGAGGTTAAAGTGGAAAAGTACATAAAACTCCTTATGAACCTTTCTGACGCATTTGGGCCTTCTGGTTTTGAGGAAGATATAAGAGATCTCATAAAGGAAAGGATAAGAGGTCTTGGATACACCTATTCAGTTGATAGAAGGGGTAATCTGATAGCAACAAAGAAGGGGACCGGGAATTACACCGTGATAGTAGATGCTCATATGGATGAGGTTGGATTTATGGTAAAATACATATCAGAGAGAGGATTTATTCAGGTTGTGCCCATAGGGGGATACGATGAGAGGATTTTGCCAGGTCATATAATTAAATTCAAGATCAATAATGATTTTGTAGAAGGTGTTTTTTCTACACTCCCACCACATGTTTTATCACCAGATGAGAGGCAAAAGCCATTAAAATTAGATAAACTCTGGGTAGATGTGGGTGTATCTTCAAGAAAAGAAGTGCTGAAAATGGGTATAAAACAAGGCACGCCTGGTGTTATACATTATCCTTCACGCAAAATGGGAAATAGCATAATGGGGAAGGCATTTGATGATAGAGCAGGTTGTGCTGTTTTATTGTATCTCATGGAAGAACTTAAAGATGTAAATTTACCTTATGATATTGTGTTTGCCTTTGCCGTACAAGAAGAAGTCGGACTACGTGGTGCAGAAGTGATAAAAGAACAGTATAAAGGTGATATAGCACTCATATTTGAAGGCACACTTGCAACAGATATGGAAGGTGTTCCTGAAAAGAGTATGATAACACAGGTTGGTAAGGGACCTGCTTTAACACTTATGGACAGAAGCGTTATTGTCTCACAGAAACTCTTAAGATTCATTGAACATGTGGCAGAAACGCATAATATACCATATCAGTATAAGATGCCCGGTGTGGGCGGTACAAATGGCGGTGCCTATGCGAGAAAGAATACAGAGGTTGCAGTAATTGCTGCGCCAAGCAGGAACATACACTCTGCCACTTCACTTATTAATGTTCTTGATTTTGAAAATACATTAAAACTTGCAAAAGAGGTGATGCTCTCCCTTCATGAATATATAGAGTGAAAAATAGATTATTCTATCTTCTGCGCATTTTTGAATCTTATGTATTAAGAAAACAGAGTCATTTAGATTTTTGGCATGGTAGTTTAGAGATAAATCCTTATGCCAGTTATGACAGATTGGGTCCGTATTATCAGAGGTTTAGATATAAGGCGGCATACAAAGGTCCAAGAGATGAAAATGGCATTTTGCTCCTTGACTATCATGGAAAGATAGGAAAGCAATATAACCCCATCGCAATAGCCCAGTATGGACTTGGACATTATAATCTCTGTGTTGAAGGCACTAAAAAAAGTTGTAAAGAATTTTTAAAGATGGCGGATTTTCTTGTAAATACACTTGAAAAGAATGAGAAAAATAAATATGTCTGGTACCATCACTTTGACTGGGATTATCATGGTAAGGTTCTCGCTCCGTGGTATTCAGGCTTAGCTCAGGGAAATGGTATCTCTCTCCTCCTTCGGGCATATGCTACAACAGGAGATAAAAAATACCTCAAAACTGCAGAACTTGCTTCAGAGAGCCTGTTCGCTCCATTGAAAGATGGAGGATGTACATATACAGATTTAAATGGATTTAAATGGATTGAAGAGATTATAAGGGTTCCACCAACCCATATTTTAAATGGTTTTATGTGGGCACTTTTTGGCGTATATGACCTCTACCTTTTGACAAAAAATGAATATCATAAAAATGCATTTGAAGATTACACGAAAACATTAAGGCATAACCTGCGCATTTTTGATGCAGGTATCTGGAGTTATTATGATGCGAGTGAAGACAAAATGCTTGCGAGTTTGTTTTATCACAGACTACATATCATTCAACTCAGGATCTTATACAAAATGACGAAAATAGATACATTCAGAAATTACGCAGAAAAATGGTATGCCTATGCTCAAAATGAACTAAACAAACTAATAGCCCTTTTTTATAAATCAGGTTTTAAACTATTAAAATACTAATAGTATGAAAATTGTTTGGACCAATCAATTTGCCCAACTCCCGGATAAGGGAGGGGGAACAAGACATTTTGAACTCGCAAGTGAACTCTACAAAAGATACAACATTAAGACAACAATCATAGCAGGTAATAAGAATTATCTTTCAGGTGAGAAGGTCTTTAAAAAACAGGGATGCTATAATGTAGGCAATGTTGAGTTTTGCGTATTAGATATTGCATACAGGCCAGGATATGTCTTAAGGACTTACTCATGGCTGGAGTTTGCTATAAAACTATGGACATTAAGAGATGTTTTTAAAAGTGCCGACTTTATCATAGGTTCATCTCCTACGATTTTTGGGGCATACTCTACCATGAAACTTGCCCAAAAGTATAAAAAGACCTTTATACTTGAAGTGCGTGATCTTTGGCCAGAGATCTTAAAAGATAGTAATAAACTCAGTGAAAAATCTCCTGTTTACAGGTTTTTAGACAACATTTCAAAAAAACTTTATCGGAATGCTAATCATATTATAACCTTGTCAAAAGGGCAAAAGGACCACATAAAAAACTATACAAAGGCCCCTATTACAGTGGTGTATAATGGAATGTCTGATGGTATAGTCTCGAATATAGAAAATATAGAAAAATACAATGGGTTTAATATAGTTTACGCAGGTGCACTTGGATATGCCAACGATATAGAAACCATAGTGAAAACAGCCGAGAAGATGAAGCATTATGAAGATATAAAATTTCATATATTAGGTGGTGGGCCATACAGAAAATACATAGATGATGCCATAAAAAAAGGCCTATCAAATATTATATATTATGGGATGATGCCCAAAAAAGAAGCATTCAGAATAATGAAGAGATGTCAGGTTGGACTACTAACCTTAAGAAACATAGAACTTTTTAGATATGGAGTGAGCCCTAATAAACTCTTTGATTATCTTTCACTTGGACTTTATGTTGTTTCCACAGTAAAGGGAGAGATTGAAGGGATAGTAAAAGAGAGCGAGTTCGGAGAAACAGTAGAACCTGGTAATCCTGATACTCTGGTACTTACTATAGAAAAACTTTACCATAGATATTTAAAACATCCAGAGTATTTTGAAAGACAAGAAGGCATAGATTTTGTAAAGGCAAACTATTCAAGAAGAAAGATGACTGAAAAAATCTGGCATATTTTTGAAGACATGAAAAGGTCTTAAATGGAAAAGAACAGGGTTTTATGGCAAAAGTTCCTTTTTATAGGTATTTTTATTCTATGGACATGGCATCTTTTCAAATACATTAAATATGATAAGTTTAGAGTGCCAGGAGACACAGTATATTTTACAGATGAGGGATTTTGGACCTATTCGGCGCGACACAAGTATCTTTTTGGCACATGGTACGATGATACCTGTCATTATAATCATAGGTTCTTTGTAACACCTTTATTCACTCTTGTGGAGTATGCATCAATTAAAGCCTTTGGTCTTAATGAATTTGGTGTAAGATTCCCCTCTGTCTTCTTCTATATACTCACTGTTTTGCTTTTTACATTTTACATCGTTCATGTAAGAAAGAAGTCATATTTAATAGCGCTTTTTATCCTATTTCCATTTTTCATAGAAAGATTTTTCCTCACACAGTTTACAATGGCTGTTCTTGAGCCTTTATTGATATTTTTAATATCATTGTCTGTTATAATGTTTACCTATCATGAAAAAACAAATCGTGATATTTTCCTTTATTTATCACTTTTGTTTGCTGTTTTATCGTTCTTCGTGAAATCTCATGGTATCGTAATAGCGTTCCCTCTTATATTGTTAAGTAAAAAAGACATAAATCAAAAGGTTATGATGGCTATATTGGTATTTAGCATACCAGTTTTATGGACCATTTTTGTCAGGGTCTTCTACCCTCTATCCTACCATGCTCTAAGGTATGATTTATTTTATGGTCCAAGGATGAAAGATTTTGCGGGTATTTTTCTAAAGGATTATTCCCTCAATCCATTTCACCTGTTCTTAACACCAGTTTTCTGGTTATTCGTTTACATTTTTCTTGTGAAGATAGATGCCAGGTCTATCCATAAAGAGGACGTCTTGCCATTTACCATTGTAGTCATTGTTTATTTTGTAACAGTATTTATTATGGGACTTTACATAAGGTATAACCTTATCGCTCTCCCTGCCTATGTATTGGGTACACTTTACCTCTATGATAAGAAGTTATCTTTAAGAAAAGGATGGATAGGCATACTATTTATAAGTATCATTATGCTTATAATACAGTTTTTCAATTACAGGTATCTTATAATCAGTTTAAATAATGTCTTTCTCAGAATACTTGCTCTCTGGCTTCCATATATTGTTCTTTATTTTATCTATAAAAAGTTTGGTCTTTCAATACGAGAAATGTTATTTATATTTTTACTTATAAACGGTCTTGTTTTTATAGCCCCAAAGATAAAAAATCCGCAGGGTGCTATTTTGTATCTTGCATATGTCATGATTGTGAACCTAATTGTGGTGCTAATAAGTTTTAATGGGGTTCAAAAACAAAGAACTTCCTTTGCGTTTTCTTATCCTTTTTTCGTTTTTTTATTGTATGTCATCATAGGTCCTGTTTATTTAAAGAATGAAATAGGATATATTGAAGGCAGAAACAAATTTAGAGAAGTAATAAACAAATGTATAAATGATAGGGGCGTTAAGTTTGATATGGTAGGTGGAAGAGCAAGTGATAATATAATGCTCTTTAAGAGAAAAAAGGTTATAGGTGTATTAGGTCCTGACTATGAAATAGGTCCCTCTCATAGGGATAAAGGTTATATTCAAGACACAACATGTTTAAAACATAAAAAAATCCTCGTCCTGGGATTCCCATTTCAACATAAAGTATCTTTGAATAAGGATCCGTATTTTGATGAGTTTTTACATGCCCTACCTTTGTATCCAGATAGCATAAGTTATATTGGCACATGTAAATTCATCTACGATATTGACACGACCAATGCACAATCGCTTTACTATATGAACCTTTATCTCATTGATTTTTGACCAGTTTTTCTGGTAGTCCGTGCTTTTCTTTGTGTATGTCTGGAATAATCAATCTCACTTTTACCCGAGCGGTGATTTCCTTTCCTTTCGTTATGTGTATGTTTTTACTTGTCTTAGAGCCTCTAACAATTGCCACTTTTTTATTTTCATTTACAAAAATAACCTTTGGTGTTGTGTCTTTTGGAATGGAGAATGGGAACCACATAATTAATGCCACTAAGATAGCCATCATTTTTATCGCCTCCAATATAATATATGCAATTATTATGCCGTTCTGGACTTCAGAAAAACATTGATACATAATGATTTAAGATACACAAAATGTGCAGTATTTCATTTTGTTGTAGCATTTATGTACACTTTGTGTGCAAACACCGTACTTCCTCAAAAATACATCTATACTGTGTCGACCCCGAGCGATGGCTTGCATTTATGCGTATTATTTTCAAATTTTGAAGGCACGCCCTCTGTTTGAACAATTGTTCAGGATAGTATAAAATCAAAGTATGAAAGAATTAGAGAAAGATTACTACATAGATGGGTTAACAGGTGTTTATAGTCGCAAATATCTCCATTTAATAGTGAGTAGAGAGATTGAGCGAAGCAAGAGATACAACGAGCAATTTTCCATAATGATATTAGACATAGACGATTTCAAGTTAATAAATGACACATATGGTCACCAGAGAGGAGACAGTGTATTAGCACTGCTTGCAGACACATTAAAGAGAGTATTAAGGGAATCAGACAGCATAATAAGGTATGGAGGAGACGAATTCATCGTAATAATGCCCAAGGCAGGTATAACAGAGAGTACCAAAGTAGCGAGCAGGGTTATAGAGGCAGTAAAGGGAGTAAAAAGAGGTGATATACAATTAAGCGTAAGCATAGGAATAAGTTCATATCCAGACAATGGAGAGGGATGGGAGGAGGTATTCAGTGCAGCAGACAGGGCGTTATACGAATCCAAGAGGCTTGGGAAAGGGAGATATGAAGTAGCAGGAGGAGGGATAAAGGGACTTATAATACCCACGAAGAAGTTAATAGGAAGGCGAAAGGAGCAGAGCGAACTTGCGAGGATGATAGAGGAGAGAGGCAAATTACATTTAGTAGTAGGGGAGATAGGAATAGGTAAGAC
>CAJXJZ010000018.1 GCA_913055745.1 uncultured bacterium
TTAAATGGAATGACATAAAAAATATAATCAATAACTCAATGATGGATGGGAGTAATATTGACTCAATTTTTTTAAACCTTTGCGTCATTTTTCCTGTTTTCTCAAATTTTCTATGTATAACTTTATAAATGTATCTCTTATACTGCCTTCTGTGGCTAAATACTTCAAAAGGCTATCTACTTTTTGGTGCACAACCATCTCATGGGGCAAGGGTACAATCTCTGGGACGAAACTTTTTCCTGGTGTTGATGCCCTTTTTCTTTCAACGCCCCTTTTCCTTACAGACCTATATGCACGGAGAAGATGTTGTAAGGCTTTTCTCTGATGCTTTAATGTTTTTTGGGATATACGACCATTTTTTAAGTCTTTTTCCGCCTCTCTCATCTCCTTTATCGCCTTACTCACTTCGCTCTTTACACCTTCGTCATTTGAAAGTTTTGCAAGTTGAGATGCCATTTTTCTAAGTTGCTCCTGAAGATTGCCATACTGAGATAAAAGTGATGATAGATTATTTTTTGAGGGTAAAGGTAGAGGAAGTAATCCAGATACATTCTTTGTTAATGTGCTTTGTTGGCTCAAGAGTTTTTGTAACATTTTACGGAGTTTTTCACCTGCGCCCCCTCCTCCCTGCAAGGACTTTTGTGAGTTTAAGAGTGCGTATATGGCCTGATTTACAAGCCCATATCCTAAGGAGGGGTTTGCTTGAACAAAATTCAAACCCAGTCTTAATAGACCTATCACTTTGAAAATACTTACATATGTAATTGCATCAAAGGAATCCACATAGCTCAGGATGAACTTAAGTGATGCGGCATATAACCCCCTTTCATGGGCATCCATCAAAGGTTTTGCGGCAAAATTGATAAAATATAGGTCCCATTTTAATCTATTGATTCTCTTAAGGGACGCATTTTTTCTTTGAGCCATCTCTTTATTTAACTGGCTTCTTAGATGACTTGCCATTTTATTCATTCTCTTTAATAGTTCTTCTTCCTTTCTTAAAGAGACTTTTCTTTTTCCAGACCTGAGGTTTTCTGATATGTCTTTCATCTTACTCTCTATTTCTTTAAAATCCTTCTCATACCTCTCGTACAACTTTGGGCTTAGTTTTTTAAGACTTCTTAACCTTTTGGCGATGTCTTGTTGCGTTTTTTCAAGTGGCCTTATATTATCAAAGTATTGGGTTTTATCTTTTAAATACTTCTCTTCCTCAGAGAGATGTTTAAACCTTGAAACAAATTCCTCCTTATCAAGTTCTTCCTTAGCGAGTTTTAAAAACTCTTTTAGTTTTTTCAGTTCCCTTTCAATCTCCCCCTTCCTCCTATTTATATTCTCAATATATGTTTTAAGTTCTTCCCTATCCATAGTATCTATCTTGGCATTCTTCTCTGATAACTCTTTCAGAATATCTCTAAAATGCTTTTTTAGTACTTCAGAGAAAGTTCTGTTAAACTCCTCTATTGCATTCATAAGGTTCTTATCCTGCACAATATCCTCAAGGTTCTCCATAACTTTTTGTACGTTCTCTAACTGTCTTTGCGTCTTTTCTAACTTTTTATAGGTCTCCTCAAGTGATTTTTTAACCTTCTCCCTCTCTTCCAAATTGAGGTCTTCCCTTTCCTTGAGCTCAGAATCATATCTTTTAAGTTCATCATCTTCCCCACCACCACTTTCGCCACTCAATATGCTATCCTTGATAGACATAAATTCATTTAACCTATCCTCATAGGAAGGCTTTTTATATGTTAATGCTGCATATCCTTCTTTGCCACTTACATCTATTGCCACTATCTTTAACCTCGCCTCATCATAACCTGCGAGCACATCCCCTATGGCAAGCCTCAAGGTATCATAAACCATACCATATCTATATTTCTTCTCATAGATGAGTTTTTTATAATCTCCCCTCTGAACAAAGGCATACGCCTTATCAAGTCCTATATCATCATAGATATACAAAACCACAAATACTGTATCACTCATCACAGGAATGATATGTTTGTCTGGATAAAGAACAATCACCCTAGGTGGTAAATCCTTCACAATGTACAAATTATAGAGCAATGTATCTTGCTTGATATTATCAGCATACAAAGTGGCACCTATTTTACAATTGGCCCTGAGTTTGAATAGAAAAGACCTATTCTTATGAAGATGCACATTTTTATCGCACAGACTCAACGCTGCAGAATCTGCATTTTTCAATGTTATGTCTAATTTGATTTTAGAGTTGGATAAAAGATAATCCACACGCTCTATTCTTCGCCATCCTGCAGGACCTTTCACATAACCTACGGCATCAATCCTGGGTCTTTTTATAATCCGCAGCCTTGAAGGCATACATGTACTGCAGGTTAAAACATAAAATCCTGTATCCTTAGGGGATACGAAATACCCACTTCCACTCCTTACATAGGCCCAAAATGTATCTTTTCCGTATATATACACTGTATCGGGTATATTTTTACCTTTAAGTTCAAATGTAACCACTTGTTCTGGAAATGCATTATACTCTACTTTGTTAAAAATCACCCATGAAGTGTTAAAACTTCTGTAATGAGTAAAAGCAATAACAAATATTAAAAGCAAAAGTATTGCAAATAACCCTGTTTTTAAAATAAGTATATTAAATGGTATGCGCACGCCCCTTTTTTTAAGTATACTTTTAAGTTTCTTTTCTACAAGTGGTGCAAATGCATGCTTTTTATTACGAAGTTCTACAAATGATATGAAGTATTCTTCTAAATTATTGTACTTTTCAATATATCTGGCAAAGCGGTCCTTGTTGAGGAGTGTATAGGCTGCATACAAGAGATAAAGAAGAAGAGGTAAATAGCATATAAAAATAAGAATAGGTGGTATATTAAAGAAAATAGAGAACACATAGATATAAAGGCTTACAACAAAACCAATAAAGAAAAATTCAACAAATTTTGTAATGAAATACTTGAGATAGATCTTGCTCAACTCCTTAAAAATCTACCTCCTCAGGATCCATATCATCATACTCTGAAATAGCATCACCAAATCTTGTGTATGGCTTGATAAAAACAAGGTCTATCTCACCTATTGGTCCGTTACGTTGCTTGGCTATTATTAATTTTACATCCTCTGCATCATCGTTTATTCGCTCCTCCTTATGGGGTCTGTGAAGCATCAAAACAAGGTCTGCATCCTGTTCAAGGGACCCTGATTCTCTCAAATCGGATAGTTGTGGCTTCTTGTCTTCCCTTCTAACCACTGCCCTTGAAAGTTGAGCGAGTGCAAGAACAGGGATATTTAGTTCCCTCGCAAGTCCCTTAAGTTCCCTTGAGATTAACGAGACCTCCTGCTGTCTATTTTCTTGATTGGGCACATTTATTAACTGTAGGTAGTCTATAACTATTAACTTAACACCTTGTTCCCTTTTTATACGCCGTGCCTTTGCCTTGAGTTCAAGAAGATTAATACCCGAGGTATCATCTATAAAGATGGGGGCATTTTCAAGTTTTTGACTTGCATGCATGAGTTTTTCCATATCATTGTTATTAAGCCTTGCTCCCCTTGCTTTAGCGATGGATACACGCGCCTCCATGCACATGAACCTTAAAACTATCTGGTCTTTGCTCATTTCTATACTGAAGAACGCCACAGGCTCCTTGTTCTCTACTGCCACATTTCTTATAATATTAAGTGCAAGACTGGTTTTACCCATAGAAGGTCTTGAAGCAAGGATAATAAAATCAGAGGGATGAAGGCCTGTAGTTATGTCATCAAGGTCTTTAAATCCCGTAGAAAGCCCTGTAACACTCCTTCCCTCTTTGCGTATCTTTTCAAGATATGTATACATATCATGAACCATATCAGAAAGGCTATAAAATCCTCTCCTTATACCCCTTTCCCTTATTTCAAGGATTTTCTGCTCGGCAAAATCTAAAAGTTCTTCTCCCTTTAACTTCTCAAACATGGCATTTTTTGCGACTTCCTCAACAGCATTAATAACCTTCCTATTAAGGGACTTTTCTATAATAAGTTCAACATGTCGGTCAAAAACAGCAAGGGATAGGACATTTTGTATAAGGTCAATGAGATACTCCTCTCCACCGACTTGAGCGAGTTTGCCATCCTTTTCAAGAATATCCTTCACCATTACAGGGTCTATTATCCTATGCTTATCATACGCATCAACGATTGCTTTAAAAATTTCCTTATGTGCTGGAAGGTAAAAATCATCTACTGATAAAGCCTCAAGACCTCGATCGAGCGCTGTCCTGTCCATCATCATGGCACCTAAAACGCTCATCTCTGCATCAATAGAATGCGGAAGAGTGTCCTTTTTACTCAAAGGCATACCTTAATTTTAATTCTCTTTATGCGGATTAAAAAAGGGTACAAGATTACAGTAAATCCGCCATATCACTAAGTTCCATATCCCTTAAAAGTTCCATAAGTCGCAACCTACCTGCTTTTATGAAACGCTCAAAGAATACTTTCCCTTCCATACTCAATTTGACAAAGGCACCGAGTGCTTGCATAAGCCTCAAAACGCCACAGGATAAAAGCCCCTCTCTTTCAAACTCAATTTTAACAATTCCCTTATAATATTCAACAAGTTGCCAAATAAGATCAGTTTTTAACATAATATATGGATCAAAGAGCAATGACGCTATGTCAAAATACAAAGGCCCCATGTGCATATCCTGAAAATCCACAAAATATATCTTACCATTTTTTATGAAAATATTGGTTGATTGCAAATCCCTATGCATGGGAACATACGCTGCATTATGACATTTTTCAACAAGAAAGTATACTTTTTCATCCCATGATTTGACATCAATGCCCACATACGGTACATAAAACCTTTTAAAATGTAAAAATTCTCCAAAAAGTTTTTCCCTCCCGAATACAGGAAGCCCGTCAATATTGCTTTTTTGTAGTTTTATAAGTTCACTCATTACCTTTTTATATATATCCACACTTGGTCCATAGGTCTTTACATACTTATAAAGGCTTAAATCACCAAGATCCTCAAGAAGCACAAACTTATCCTTTACATCTACGATAGAAGGCACACCAATGCCTGATATGGAGAGTTTATCTCTAACTTTAATATACCTTTCAATTTCTTTTACCTGTGCCTGCATAACAACAAATACTCCCTTAGCACATCTCACCCTGAAGAATCTTCTATTAGAGCCACCAGATAGTTCTTCCACTATATCACAATGATCAAAAGGCCAGGCAGAGGTCATCATAAATTATCCTTCTTTTAATGTCAATATTACCATTTAAAGAACTCTTACCCAAAATAATGGCATCTTTTACTATGCCACTTCCTTTTATCTTAACATCTTCTCCAATATACACATGGCCATAAAACCCAATATCACCCTCAACCCTCCCATTTATTACTATGTTTTTTCCTTCTTTATCCAGCATATTTACATATGCCCTAAAAAGCCCATCAGGGGTTCCTGCATCCACCCAGAAATGGTTTTCAACAACATACCCTATTTTTATCTTTTTTTCATTTATCATATTCAAAACCCATGGGATGAGGGAAAACCTACCTTCTGGCATAAGATATACTACATTTTTCCTATAAATACCCACCCCTGTGAATGTTAGCCCATCTTTACCAAATCCTATGATATTTTTGTCATCTACTAAAACATTGCCTCTTTGTTTTGTAAGAACCCATGTTATATCGTTTTTCTCTTCTTCATGAACAACCCGTAATCTATCATAATCAAATTCTTCAACAATATCTACATTATGTACTAACGCATTTTCGCCATAAGTCATAGAGAGTAATCCACAAAGTCCACCTCCTGTGAGAAGAATCTCGTCTTCTATCTGAAACTCAGTAATATCTTTAAAAAGAGAGCGCTTAATTGTTTTTATAACCATATCCTTTTTATAGTGGACATTGACAAGAAACTTTTTTATACCATATTTATACATCCTCTCCATTACATATAGTATAAGGGGCCTATCACATAGAGGTACTATGGGTTTTGGTATAAGTTTGGTAATGGGTAAAAGCCTCGTGCCATAACCTGCGGCAAGGATTATCCCTTCAAGCATAAAGAAGGTACTGCTCTCTCATTTTTTTAAATTTTTCAATGTCCTTTTGCCATAATGCGCCAAGTTCTTTCATATTAAGGTTATCTATGTTTTTCCTGATGAAATCACTTCCTGTAAGAATATCAATGGGCATTTTTTCATATTCAAACTCATACGGCGGATCTTTAAATCTAAATTCATCAGGATACAATCTATTCAAAGTGGCAAGGAGTTTTATACCAAACTCAAACGGCCTATACCTATCAGGATCTATAACATGCACAAACCCACCTCCCACACGCATGCCAGCATACTTATTAAAGGTAGGAATAAAGTAATAGGGCCTTACAACAGCCCCTTCCACATCACCAAGTGCCTTAACAAGTTTAAATGGATCAATGAAAGGGGCTCCAAAAATCTCAAATGGCCTTGTTGTTCCTCTTCCTTCAGAGATATTCGTAGCCTCCAAAAGGCACATACCTGGATATACCATAGATGTGGTTATATAAGGCATGTTGGGGGATGGTGGAATAAACCAAAGACCTGTATCCTGATATTTCATATCTCTTTTCCAACCTTTTACAGGATATATCGTGATTTTAAGGTCTATATTATAAAAGTCTCTTGCCATCAAAAGCAACTCGCCAACAGTCATGCCATGCACAACAGGGACAGGTAAAAGTCCAACAAAACTGAAGAATTCTTTCCGCAGGACAAAACCTTCCATAAACTCACCACCAAGGGGATTGGGCCTATCCAAGATTATAACCTCAATATCCCGACCTGAAAGTTCTTTCAAAAGTAATACAGAAGACCACACATAGGTATAGTACCTTGCACCTACATCAACAAGGTCTATAATAAGTGTATCTATTAAAGAGAGCTGTTCTTTATCGGGCATAGGTGTGTGTTTATACAAACTTATAACAGGAATGCCATAAAGTTGAGCATTATTTACGGGTTTTTGGTCTTGTTCTTCAGAAAAAAAACCGTGTTCTGGAGCAAATACCACCTTTACATCCAGGCCTTTATTTAGTATCGCTACAAGAGTAAACTCAAAATTCAACGTACAGGCAGCCTGATGGGTAAGAATACCGATTTTTCTATTTTTATACCTCTTGATATGCTCTAAGAAAGAGATTATGCCTGGGATAACCATTTAAAATGAAAACGGGGCGAATGCCCCGTTTATCTATTTTACCTCTCCTAAGATATAGAACTCTACACGCCTATTCTTCTGGTAATCCTCTTCTGTTCGCTCTGGGAATACAACAGGCCTTGACTCTCCATATCCTACTGCAACCAATCTCTTTGGATCAATACCATGCTGGATAAGGTATTCCCTTACAGCATTTGCCCTTGCCTGGGAAAGTCTCTTGTTGTACCATCTTGAGCCGCGGGTATCAGTATGCCCTTCTATCCTTACCTTTACGGTTGAATTCTCTTTAAGCCATACGACTATAGAATCAAGCACAGGGTAAGATTCAGGCCTGATGGTGGATTTGTTAAAATCAAAGTATATATTTCTAAATGTAAACCTCATCCTCTTCTTCAAAAGTGCAAAATCCCTCACTGTCTTTCCGCCACCCTCAACCACTACAGTGGCTTCCTGTGGTAAATATTTCTTTGCCTCTGCCTTCATTTGATAGGTCCCCTCGGATAAAACGAAAGAGTATTCTCCATTGCTTGTAGTAGAGGTCTTTGTTAATTCTTTTGTTCCTGTTGAATCATACACATGGACCGTTGCAACAAGTGGCTTCATGGTTTTAGCATTGTAAACACGGCCAAGTAATTTACCCTCCTTGGGTATGAGCTCTATCCTTTTTGTTAAATGCCCAGAAGGTGTAATAACAATATTATCTTCATAGAGCTTGAAACCTTCTTTATGGACCTTCATGCGATAGTTGCCTGCAAGTAATGTAAATCTTGCCTCACCAATGGAGTCCGTTTGAGCGAGTTTTTCTTCGCCACCTTCGCCCACAAGATATATCTCTACAGAATCCATGGGCTTCTGCGTCACCTTATTTACAACAGTGGTCAAAAGTTTTCCTATCTTGGCAACAAGTTTTACATTGACATCTACCTTCTCTTTTGGCATAACATCCACATAAACGTCCTTCGTGAAATAATCCTGTTTTAGAACCCTTAAATGTGTTTTCCCTTCAGGAACTTTAAGTTTAAAATAACCTAAACTATCGCTCTTCATTCTATAATGTTTCTTAGGTGTAATAACATCAATATTCGCGATAAGTGGCTCTCCTGTTGTAGAATCCTGTATTGTTCCTCTTATATATCCTCTAAGTGGTGCACGGGAACCAAGTGCGACGGTAACCTCCTGCCCATTTGCGGCATTAAACAGGCCATTATGCGCCGCATAACCTATATCAAGGAAAAAGTATGGTATATTCAATCCCACGCCCATGTTAAAGCCAAATCCAACATCACCTCCAACAGTAAATCCCAATCTAAATGGTAAAAAGCCCAAAGGAGCATACTCGGCACCAAAGGAAAGTTTGGGTACTGTAGTTGAGAATAACTCATCTTTAAAACCCTGTTCATAATCAAGATAAGTCATAAGGGGCCTTGTAGAACTTCTATAACTCAATCCTATTCTCAAAACCCTTGGGAGGGATGTATGGAAGGCCTGGCGGGTTGTATCAAGTGTCAATGTATCTATAAAGGTATCCCTGAATGCAGAATCAATGAGTCTCTGAATATTAAAATCCTTTACATTCACATAAGCCATTCCTTGAAGTGGATCCGTATTCCAGTAAACATCAGAAAAAACATTCTCAAGGCCAAAAGATACAGATACCTCTTTATTTAACTGTGATGAGAGGCCAAGATTTATCCTATATCCAGCACCACCACCTGCATATTTAAAATAAACCGTATCCCGTGCAGCAAGATAACTTGAATCACTCACAAAAGCAGAGTGTATACTGTCAATCGCAAAATAAGAAGGAGCAGAGAGTGCACTGTCCAATTCGGCGCCAAATGAGGTGGAATATATATATCCAATGGATGCACCTATATTGAGATTCTTATCATTCTCCATATTAATAGTGTACGCTCCACCCAGGTTCGCTTCCATTCCTTCCATGTATTCAAATTTCAAATTACTGAAATCATAAACCCTTCCAAGTTCATTCCCATACAGAGAAAGTTCAATGAGATCTTTTGGTATGCCCAACCTCATATTTACAAAATCTCTAACGCCCAAACCAAAGTCTCCCACAGAAAAGCCAATAATACCAGCATGTGATAGGGCAATATCCCATCTGTCTTTCTTCATTCTATTTAATATATCCATCTTATCACTATCATAAAGCGTGTCCGTCTGAAATATATGATTAAACAAACTTATATCCATCACATTATTCGTAAGTCCAAGATGTAAATAAGGAAGATACACATAATATGAAGGGCTTCGGGGTAGTGCAAGGTTTGATGGAGATACAAAAAGTGCATGCGGTCCATATATGCCACCAAATCCATAATAAGAACCTGCCTCAGGTTCCAGTGAGAATGCATAAAGAGTACTACTCAATAATAAAGTTGAAACAAAAACTATGATTTTTTTTCTCATTTTTCCCTCCTACTACTGAATATACTTTGATACACTAATATATCCCCATAACCTTATATAATCTTCACTAATAAAGAACACTGTATCGTTTCTTTGTGGCACAAGCACTGCTGCCTTTACAAATACACTATCGTCTTTGAGATAATCAAAAAATGTATCTGGTATGACAATATCCCATGACGAAAAAGCCTCCTCTCCCTGGGTGATGCCATTTGTCAGTGGAGGCATAGGAAGGTGAAATGTATCAAGTAGGGTATAAACCCTCTGTGTATCCTTTGTAAAAAGATATGCACTTGCGACAAGTTCCACAGGCATAAGGTTCCACACAGAAAGATGCAATACATATCTATTCCTTATATCACTATCAATATCCCCATTATCATTTTTTATCTCATCAGGGACTTCTATTTCTTTAAGTACTGTCATAAGTGTATCTCCAAGAAACCTCGCACTAAATGGTGCCTTATAGAATACCCTAACACTGTCCAAAAAACCACTTCCCTCTAAGGAATCTACAGATATCTCAACAGTAAACGGCCCAAGGGGAATATTGTCCAGTTCATAGGTAAAGGGATAATTATAGTAATTCCCTGGCGGAATCGTAATATTCTGAGTGTCCGCGTAAACACCATCATCTGTTTCAAATCTTACCCTTAAATCTCCACTTGTGGTATCATCTATCCTTCCTGTTATATATGCACCATAATACACACGGGTTAAAATGCTGTGAATATGCGTCTGAGTGGAATCAAGGTCACTTGGAAGATTATGAGCGTATTTAGCACTTAAAAAAGGTATCTGTATATTTGGAATCACCTTATTATAGAACATTGAATCCTCACCATAGAATACAGTATCACCTGACATAAAGACCTCTTCCCTCTTCTCATCAAGGTCATGCATAGTGTAAGTCGTATCAATGGCAGGTATATTCAAATCAACACGCCATGTGGGAGTGCCCTTTGGGGACTTAATGCATCCCGAAACAATAACCAATGCCCCAATCACTATAAATATTTTACGCATAAACACCTCCTGTATTTATAATATTATACTCTAATACATTGAAAACTACAAGCCTTGCTTGCACCCCAAGCCCAACCCTTTGCTTAAACACAAAACAAGATATAAAATTAAAGTATACAAGGAGGTTTTTTATGGAATTAAAAGACGCATTCGTGGAACTTTTGCGTAGGGCGTCCACAGATCTTCCACCTGATGTTGAAAATGCCCTCAAAGCTGCCTATGAGAGAGAGGATGAGGGAACGCCAGCAAAGGCCGTATTAAGAACCATACTTCAAAATGTGGAACTTGCGAGAAAAAACAGTGTGCCTATGTGTCAGGATACGGGTTCTTTGATATTCTATATTGATATGCCAGAGGGAGAAAAAGAGAACTTCTATATGAGTATTATCAAAGAGGCGGCAGAAGAGGCTACAAAAAGGCAATATTTAAGGCCCAATGCTGTAAACCCTATTACAGGAAAAAACTCTGGTAATAACGTTGGCAAAAATGCTCCATACTTTCATATATCAAGATGGGAAAAAGATGAGATAAGGGTAAGGCTCTTATTGAAAGGTGGAGGAAGCGAGAATGTTGGAACACAATACAAACTCCCTTATGCCCCACTTGGCGCAGGAAGGGATTTAGAAGGCATAAGAAGGGTTATATTGGATGCTGTCTATAAGGCACAGGGACTTGGCTGCGCACCAGGCACACTTGGCGTTGGTATTGGAGGAGGTAGAGCCACATCATACATACTGTCAAAGGAACAGTTTTTTAGGAAAATAGGCCAGAGGCATCCTGAAAAAACACTCGCTGAATTTGAAGAAAAACTCAAAAATGAACTAAACGAATTGGATATTGGTCCTATGGGTTTTGGTGGCAAAACCACTGTGCTGGATGTTTTTGTTGACTGGCAGCATAGACACCCTGCAACATTCTATGTAGCTGTAAGTTATAACTGTTGGGCTTTTAGAAGAAAAACTATGATTATTAAAAATGGGGAGGTTACCTATTATGATTAAGTTAAAGGTACCTATAAGTGAGGAAGAGATTAGAAAACTCAAGGTAGGAGATGAGGTTCTATTAAACGGTATTATTGTAACAGCAAGGGACCAGGCGCATAAATTGATGTACGAAGAAAAACCCGATTTTATAAGGCCTTATCTTAAAGAATCTGTTATTTATCATTGCGGCCCTGTTGTAAGGAAAAATCCAGATGGTTCATGGAGTTTCGTCTCAGCAGGCCCTACCACTTCTATAAGGGAAGAGCCATACGAACAAGATATTATATGTGAATACAATGTCCGTGGCATTATTGGAAAAGGTGGAATGAGGGAGAAAACGCTAAATGCACTCAAAAAATGTGGTGCCGTGTATTTTCATGCAGTAGGCGGTGCTGGTGCACTTATAGCAAACGCTGTAAAAAAAGTACACACTGTATTTAAATTGGAAGAGTTTGGGTCTCCTGAAGCATTCTGGGTTATTGAGGTAGAGGACCTTCCCCTCATCGTTACAATGGACGCACACGGCAACAGTCTACATGAAAAGGTGCTCAAATCATCTGAAGAAAAATTAAAAAAACTTATTAACATCTAATCCTCATGGCAATAGAAATAAGAGAAATAACAACCCCAAAGGAAAGAAAGGAATTTATTAAATTCAGGTGGACAATCTATAAAGATGATAAAAACTGGGTACCACCTATTTTCTCTGAAGACTTAAAGAGGATTGACCCTGAAAAAAATCCATTTTTCAGCCATGCAAAGGTAAAACTCTACATGGCATATAAAGATGGGAAACCCCAGGGTAGAATAAGCGCCCATATTGACCAAAACTACAACAATTTTCACAATGAAAAGGTGGCATTTTTTGGCTTCTTTGAAAGCGTGAACGATAAGAATGTTGCCCATGCCCTCTTAAAAAAGGCTGTTGAATTTGCAAAGGAAAATGGTATGAAAGAAATAAGAGGCCCTGCGAGTTTCACATCCAATGACGATGATTATGGGCTTTTAATTGAAGGATTTGACATGCCTGCGGTAATAGGTATGACCTATAATCCTCCATATTACATTGACCTTATAGAATCCTTTGGTTTTAAGAAGGCAAAAGACCTTGTTGCATATGTGATAACCATTGATGACGAATACAAAAAATTTATAAAACACCTTGAAAGACGGCTTAAGCCCCTTACAGAAAGGTCAAAGAAATGGGGATATACTATACGGAATGTTAACCTGCGGAAGACTGATGAAGAGATTAAAAAGATCTTTGAGATATACAATGAGGCATGGGAAAATAACTGGGGATTTGTGCCATTTACCTATGAGGAATTCAAACATGTGGGTGATAGTTTCAAAGACTTTGCCATACCCGAACTTGCAAAAATAGTGGAATACAAGGGAGAGCCTGTTGCCTTTGGTCTTGTAATACCTGATATGAACATTATCCTTAAGAAAATGGGAGGACGCATCCTATCTTTGGGCCTTTTTAACCTCATTTATCATAAACTCCATAACTTTCACAAAATTGAAGGGAGTAGACTAATAACCTTGGGCATAAAGGCGAAATATAGGAAAAAGGGTGTTGACTCCCTCCTCTATTACCACATGATGAAGGATGCAATAGAAAAAACAAACTTGAAATACTGTGAGGTATCATGGCTCTTGGAGGATAATTATCTTATAATAAGAGCCACAAAGTTTATGGGCGGTCGGCATTACAAAACATATAGGATGTATAACTATATGATTTAATGTCTTTGGTGAGAGGGTATGATAGAGGTTTTCTATAATGGCAAGAAGTATGATATTGAGGTAAAGGGTAATATTCGTGGAAAGGATATCTTCAAAAAATTCAGATTAAATGAGGAAGAGCATTTACTCATTGTTAATGGCAAACTTATGCCACTAAAAGATAGGATAAAGGATAAAAGCAAAGTTGAAATCTTAACTGTAATATCAGGAGGCTAAAATGCTCACATTAGTGGTGTTCATCATCTTTGGACAGGGCAACATAAAACATTATAAAGACAAGATATACTATATTGAGCCAGAGAAGGCAGAGAAGATTGCAAAAGACAATGTGCTTCTATTTAACACTTACATAATTGCCCAAAAGGCATACCTACTTAAAAACGGTGGTGTTATTACATACGACAACCAGACCATAAAAGCGTACTCTGCCGACGGAGCGCTTTCTGACACTTATAAATTAAACTTTCAACCGAGTATCATCGTCCCATCACCTGATGGGGACTTTTGTATCATTGGAAAGATTGACAGGAACAAAAAGACATACGAACTCTTTAAACTCAACATGAAACATGGAGACCTTCAACATATCCTCACGATTGATACAAAACACTTTCCAGGCATCCCAACAGCCACAGAAAGGGCTAAAAACACGATGAAGGATGATCCATCCTTTGCCAATGATTTTTACTGGCTTATGGTGGCAAGCATCAATTTTCAAGGTGGAAAAATCGTAGGTGATAACCTCTATCTATGGTATCCACCAAAAGTTGGGATGTCTTTTGGCGGTGTGTATAGAATATCACTGAAAACGAAAAAATTAGATATCTTAATAAAAGACCTTGGGTTTTTCTGTGGTATGGGTAAAAAAAGCATATCCTATATTCCTTTAAGTGATAAGGATGCTGCAGAGATGGCACATGCTTTGTATCTTAAAAAGCAAGGGAAATTACACAAATCCCCATTTACTTATATATCATCCAATACCCTCTTTGCAAATGGCATAGGCGCAACGATTAAAGATAGCGTCTTTTATGTCTTTCGCTTTTCTATGACCAGGCCCATGTACAAACAGATTATAAAAGGTAAAGATGCCCGCCTTTTACTTATATCTCCATCAGGTAAGAGGATCTTTCTCACTTATAGGTCCAATGGTAAACACATCTTATCGCTCTTTGATGTAAGAGAAGGGAAATTGGAGAATCTCTTTGAAACAACAAATGGACAATTTGACAACCTATGGTGTAGTTTTGATGGAGAAGGTTTTATTTTTACCCATAAGGATACACTTTATAGAGGCTACTTAAACGACCTGTACGCACCCTATGTCATATCTTCTATGCCAGATACAACGTACAAAGATACAATCAAAGTAAAGATTTTAAGTTATGATGATGCCTTTGTTTCACAGGGCACAAGCCTTTTTTGCAATGAAAAGGCCATAAGTCCTGATACAGTACTTGTTCTCCCACTTTCTGAAGGAGATAACTTCTTTACCTTTAAAGCAATGGACAGGGCTGGCAATGTACGGCGTGTAAAAAAGCATGTGTTCTATATCCCAAAGAAGGAATAATCTATACAATATCCTTATCTTGGTGGATAATGTACCTGCATGGGTTTATAATCTATCAATAGACAATGTTAAGATTTTTAAGTTGGACGAACTTAAAAACCCAAATGACATTGATGCGATAATCATTTTTCATGCAAGGGATATTAAAAAGGTAAATCTCAAAGCGTTTACAGGATTGAAACTTATAAAGACTATAACAGCAGGAACAGATCACATACCAGATGATATTAAAAAGAAGTACAGGGTTTTGGGAACCCATGGCCCAAATGCCAAATACATTGCAGAGCATGCACTATCGCTCTCACTTGCATGTGCGAGAAGACTTCTCTTCCACACAAACACAATGAAAAAAGGTGAATTTCATCAGCAAGATACCTATCACAGAACGCTTTTTAATAGCAAAGTACTCATCATGGGCTTTGGACCTATTGGTAGATATACAGCAGGGATATTTAAAAGGACATTTAATGCGAATATAACCATTTTCAAAAAAACGCCAGAGATACATCATATGTTCAAAAAAATAGTGGGAACTGTTATAACCAATTTTGAAGAACTCCTTCATATATTACCATCCTATGATGTTGTAATAAACACACTCCCACTGACCAGGCAAACATATAATCTTGTATCGCATAGATTTCTTTCCAAACTAAAAGAAGATGTGATAATAATCAATGTGTCGCGTGGGAAAGTAATATCAGAAAAAGATTTATTCAATTTTCTTAAAACCCATAAAAATGCATGCTGCGGTAATGATGTTTGGTATAGATACCCCAAAAACAATGAGCCATTTAAACAGGATTTTCCCTTTGAAGAATTAGACAATATTGTTATGACACCCCATAATGCACCCGTAGTGAAAGGGTATTTTCACAATATGTTAAAAGCCAGTATTTATCAGGTTAAACGGGATCTGAATAGGTTATAATACAAAAGGCCTCAACTGCCTTTCCTTTTCCGACTTCCCCCACACCCTCTTTTGTTTTTGCCTTAAAGGACACCCTCTCTTTTGGTATGTTTAAATATCCTGCTATATTCTTTCTTATCTCCTCTTTAAATGGTGAGAGTTTGATATGCTCAAGAATACAGGTTAAGTCTACTTTAAGTATATCAACTTTCCCTACAAAGTCAAGTGCCTTTGAAAGTAACACCTTTGAATCTGCATTCTTCCATGCAACATCTGTATCAGGAAAAAGCGTCCCTATATCCTCTTCTCCTTTAATGGACAAAAGTGCATCTATTAGGGCATGTAGCACAACATCCCCATCAGAATGAGCCACAGCTTGTATGCCACGCTTTACCACCACTCCACCTATTTTTAACACTCCCCCTTCTTTTAATCTGTGAATATCATACCCCATGGCGGTAAGTTCATGTCTAAACATAAAAAGGTCCTCCCTATAGGTGATTTTTATATTAAGGTTTTCTCCTTCCACTACATGTGATGAAATGCCAAGGGTATCCCATAACATAGTGGATTCATCTGAAAATTGTAGTTTCTTCCCCCTCGCAATATCAAAACCTTTGAGTAATAAGTCTTTCTTAAATCCTTGAGGTGTTTGTACGAGTTTTAATTTATCCCTCAAAACCCTTCCTGATATCTCTTCTCCTTCTACTTTTACAACAGTATCACGAATAGGCACTATGGGCACGACAGCATCATATTTAAGAAGGGCATTTTTTACACGATTTATGAGATTGCAGGTAATGTTGGGCCTTGCTGCATCATGAATAAGAACATTATCATAAGAGGAGGATTTTACTCCATTATAAACAGAATCTCCTCTTTCCTCTCCTCCCTCAACGATTTTTATGGGCATTGAATAAAGGTCTTTTAAATATGTAAAATATGGAAGAATGTCTCTTCTCACAACAAGAATAAGTTCATCTATGCCGCATCTTGCAAACCTATCTATTACCTCATGTACAATTGTCCTCCCGTTTATCTTAACAAGTTGCTTATATCCACCAAATCTTTCGCCTTTGCCAGCCGCTACAATTATACCGCTATACTTACTCCCTTGTATCCTCGTCAAGAATCCTCCTGAGTTTATCAATCCTTAAAGGATGCTTAAGTTTCTTGAGCGCCTTCGCCTCTATTTGCCTTACTCTCTCCCTTGTAACATCAAATATTTTACCTACTTCATCAAGGGTTTTGGGTGGGTGACCTGTAAGACCAAATCTGTATTCAAGAATCCTCTTTTCCCGTGGAGAAAGGGTTTCCAAAACCTCTTTAAGTTTTTCTCTAAGGATGTTATCCCTTGCATACGCCTTTGGGCTCTTTTGTTCCCTATCGACCAAAAAATCCCCTATGAAACTCTTTTCATCGTGTCCTATAGGTCTGTCAACAGATATGGGTTCTTTAGCCGAGTCAAGAGCCTGTTTTACCTTATCTTGAGGTATATCAAGATAATTAGAGATCTCCTCTATTGTTGGTTCCCTCCCATATTCCTGCATCAAGATCCTTGCAGCCCTTGAAACCTTTGTTATGGTTTCTATCATGTGTATGGGAATCCTAATTGTTCTTGATTGGTCTGCAATAGCCCTTGTAATGGATTGTCTTATCCACCAAGTGGCATAGGTTGAGAATTTAAAGCCTTTTCTATAATCAAACTTATCAACTGCCTTGAGCAATCCAGCATTCCCTTCCTGCACAAGGTCCATAAACTCCAATCCCCTATTCATAAACCTTTTCGCAAATCCTATAACAAGACGGACATTCCCTTCAGTCATTTTTCTTTTTGCATATTCCATATCTTGCATTGCATGCTCAATTTTTTCCACAAGTTCTTTCGCTTCTTCATAACTCATCCCAAGTTGATCTTCTATCGCATACCGCCTATTATGTAATTCCTTAACATCATAATAGAGCTCGCCGAGATCTCTTTCTTCCTCTGGTTCAAGTTCTCCCTGAACATTCATCTTTTCTAAAAGCGCATCCCTCTTTTTTACCTCTACAGAAAGTTTTTCATTTATTTCACTAATCTCCTTTACCATCTCTCTAAGTTTTGTAACTATATCACTGACAAGGGAGAACTGCGGAGCGAGTTCAACAATTCTATTTGTTAGCCTCTTCAGTCTTTTCTGGTAGTTTTTAAGATTGTAAGACGGTATTTGGCTCCTATCAACATCAAAATACTCTCCTATAATAGTATTTATGGTTCTTTTCATACTTGAAAAGGCACGATTAACTCTTTTCTTTTCCTCCCTATTTTTTTCTTTACTTGTCCAGAACTGGGGGTCCACCCTAACAACCTCTTCGATTTGAAATACACCATCTTCCACCCATTTTATTGCCTGAAGAAGACGAATAAGTCCATATTTGGTGCTAAAGACAAGTCTTATGACTTCGTTGCGGGAATCATCTATCATCTTAGAGTATTTTTGCTCCTCTTCTTTTGTCAGAAGAGGAAGATTTGAAATCTGTTTGAGATATGTCCTTGATGGGTCATCTCTTATTTGTATAAAATCGTCTTCATCAATTACATAATCTTTTACCTTGCTCTTTTTCTTTTTACCAAGTTTATCTTCATAAACCTCTATCCCTTCTGCATTTAAAGAAACAATGAGTTCATCAAGCACTTCCTGTGAAATATAGTCTGCAGGTAAGAGTTTCGTAAGTTCTGAGTAAGATATGCGCTTTTCTTCTCTTGCCTTTTCAAGTATTTCCTGAAAAAACTTACTTTGGGTTATCCAATCCCTCATTTTTTCCCATCTCCTCTTTTTTAATCTTTACAATGTTTGAGAGAGACCTATCTTTATTCATTAATCTCTCTCTTTTTAATTTTTTGAGTTTCTTAAGTAAATCTTCTTCCAATATGTTCCTTGATGCCGACCCTAAATCAAGTGTTTCTAAAAACTCTACATACCTTCTTGCCCTCTCTTCTTCAAGTAAGGGCAAAATCTCATTAAAAGACTTTCCCTTTTTAACTTCTTTTACTAAGGACCTTGCTTCTTCATCTGTAAAAATTGTATCTTCAAACTCATTCCTTATAAAATCTGTAAGATGCTTAAATTGCAAAGCAGCTATAACCATTTTAAGTTCAGCGTTTAAATACTCCTTCTTCTTTTTTCTTGCCTTCTTTTTGTATAATATTTTTAAATCCACACCACTTATTTCTTTCACCCTATTTGCAAACACCCCCTTTAACACTTCATCCCTTGACAGTTCTATTATGTTTTTTAACTTTCTCAAGGTCTCTATCTTATCCTCATCACTTTTAATACCATCAAGGTAAAACTCAACAAAATCCTTGGCATCACCTATAGCCTTTAATATCTCATCCTTTTTACCTGATTCATAGAGTTCTGCAGGGTCTTTACCGCTTTTGACAAGAACAATGTATGGGATCATACCCCATTTAAAAATAAGTGGGATCGCCCTATCTGTTGCCCTCTTTCCTGCCTCATCCATATCAAAGAGAATGAATACCTTTTGCACATACTTTGAAAGGAATCTCGCATGCTCTTCTGTAAAGGATGTACCCAAAGATGCAACTGTATTATTAAAGCCAAAGGCATGCATTGCAATAACATCCATATAACCTTCTGTGAGTATTACCTCCTTTTTTTCACGAATATAAGACTTTGCCTGATAAAAACCGTATAAATGCCTACCCTTTTTATACCACGAACTGTCAGGTGAATTTATATACTTTGGCGAGTGCGAACTGTCAAGTACCCTCCCTCCAAAACCAATGATACTTCCTGATTCTGAAAAGATCGGGAAAATAAGTCTTCCCTTAAATACCTCGTAAAATCCACTTCTTCCCTCTCTAATAAAACCTAATCTCGCCATAAAAGCGGCAGAGAGGTTCTCTTTCTTCATAAAGTTCTTTAACGCTCCTTCTGGGTAATATCCCAACTTAAAGACCTCTATATCCCGTGATTTTAATTTCCTATTCTTTAATAAGTAATCCAATGCTGGGTTCTTCGTACTTTTAATAATACCATGAAGGTAGTCTGCGAATTTCGTGAGCACTTCTACTTCTTTTTGTTTATGTACCCCTGTAAGTTCTATCCCGGCCCGTTTGGCCAATATGCGAAGTGCCTCTTTAAAATCCACTCCCTCGATATCCATTATAAACCTAAAAATATTACCTGAGGCACCACATCCAAAGCAATGATACAATCCTGTATTTGGATTTACATAAAAGGATGGCGTTTTTTCAGTATGGAACGGACATAGACCCCTGTATTCCCTTCCCGATTTTTCCAGTTTTACATATTCGCCAATAATCTCCACGGGGTCTATCCGCTCAAGTATATCATCAATAATCCCCATATTACAACTCAAAAAGGTATTCTAAGGGAACCTCCATCTGTACATTCCCTATTTGAACTATAGCGTTTTTTCTTCTAATCTCTAAAAGAGTACCTATCATGCCTGTCGGCTTTATGCGATAGTTTTTACCTATTTCTGGATGCTCAGCAGGATTTTTATATATATCAACATCCTCTTTTAACTTTTGTATTTGTTTCCTTGCAACCTGTACCTTTTTAATTTTCTCTTTTATCTTTCTCTCTTTATGAAGTTCTTTTAAAAGTTCCTTAAGTTCCTTCTCTACCCTTTCATATTCAGCCTTTATCAGTTTTTTACCATACTTTTTAAGCCTCTTTTCCCTCTCATTTACCTCATCCTCCTTATCTTTTAATCTCTTTTCTCTTTCTAACAGTTCTGCCTCTTCTTTCTCCAATCTTGTAATGATATCCACTACCCTGCTGCCTTCTCCTGCAATACGCTTTTTTGCATATTCTATTATACTATTTGGAAGTCCAATGTTCTCTGCAATTTCAATGGCATGACTCTTGCCCATCATACCAATCTTAAACCTATAAAGTGGCATTCCGCTTGCAGCATCAAAAAGCATCGTAGCATTTTCAATTTCAGGATGCGCCTCTGCAAAAAACTTAAGTCCCCACATATGGGTTGTGAGAAAAACATACACTCCGCGATCTATTAAATAATTTACTATAGATTCTTGAAGCGCCTCTCCTTCCTGTGGGTCTGTGAAGGAAAACGGCTCATCAAAGAGCACTATACTACCTCTTTCTGCGTGTTCAACAATGTTTTTTATCTCCTCAATAATACCACTAAATGTAGACTTGCCTTCTGAAATATCTTGCTCATTTGTAAATCCCACAGTAAAAACAGATTTTACCGGGAAAATCTCAGCCTTCTCCGCTAAAACAGGAAGGCCATACATATATGAAAGGGCCACTATACCGATATTTTTTAAAACAACAGTTTTACCTCCTGCATTTGGGCCAGAAATAAAAAGCCCTTTTTTACTAAATCTATCAATGGAAAAGGGCACAACATTTTCGTATCCCTTTATCTCAACCAATACAGGATGTCTTAAGTTTTTAACGTAGAGGGCATCAGATTTATCCACAAAAACCCCGCCTTTCTCCTCTTTGTACAGGGCAACAGCATGTAAGAAATCAATCCAACCTATTTTATCATGTATATCTTTTATAGTCTCATAGTTTTCATTAAGTGTTTCTATAAGATGCCTTCTTATCCTATCCTCTTCCTCTTTTCTTTCATCCTCTACCTTAACGAGTTTATTCTGTATGTCTACAATTTCGTACGGCTCTACAAAGATTGTCTTATCTGTATGGGAATAGCCGTGCACAATACCAGAAGGAGAAACTTCGGGTCTAAAAGGGAACACATACCTATGATTCTTCATAGTGTAAAACTTTTCTCTCAACATGCCCTTTTTGTAATAGTCTTCAAGAAGTTGAGAAAGGACACCCTTCAATTTGGCATCTATGTGCTTCTTTAAGAGGGTTAATTCTTTGAGTTTAAGCGTAGCATCATCTCTTATTTTGCCTTCATCATCTATGTTTTTCCTCGTAGCACTTAAGATGGGTTTCACAAATTCCACGGAAGGGAGTTTTTCTATCATCACTGTGTTATAAAGCACTTCGTAGAGCTTTACATAATTATGTAAGAGATTAGAAATTTCTAAGAATTCATGGGAAGACAGATTGGATGCAACTCTTATTTTTTCTAAGACATGAGGAGAGCCCTCAAAATCATAAAGTGGCAGGATAACACCCTTTTTAAAAATGCCCTGAAGCTCTTCTACGGCTTTTCTTTGGAATACTCTATCTTCTTCACCAAGCGGTTTTATAGAATAAAGATATTTATGGCCTATATTTGTATTTAGAAACTTTGAGAGGGTATTAAGAACCCTCTCAAAGTCAAGGTCCTTCTGTACCTTAGAATCCATTACGGCGCATCTTACGGAGCATCCTTCTCCTTGCCGCTATCATTTCTTTCTTTCTTTTTTCAGAAGGTTTTTCATAGTATTGGTTTTTCTTGAGGTCTTGAAGAATACCCTCTTTGCCCATCACTTTTCTAAACCTTTTTATGAGACTATCAAAGGACTCTCCCTCATGTAGACGAACTCCTGACAAGGACCTCACCTCCTTTTGCTTTTATTTTATTTATAAACTCATAACTAGCCACCATTGCGGCAGTTTCTGACCTTAAAACATTGTCGCCTAAACGCACAACATGCCTGGCTCTCTCTCTAATCCTATTTTTTTCATCTATTGTAAATCCACCTTCAGGACCTATAAAAATCACATGGTCCTTTTTCTCTAAGTTAATATGATCAATCCATACTCCTTCCCTATCAAGAAGATGGATATCTCCAATGCTTTCTGCCTTCTCTAATGTAGCATCTAAGTTCGCAATCCCATATATTGTAGGAAAATACGCCCTCCTTGATTGTTTAACAGCAGACTCAATCACCTTTAACCATCCATCTCTCAATTTTTCACTCTTTCTTTTACTCCTTTGAGCAACAAAAGGCATAAATCCTTTCACCCCTACTTCTGTACATTTCTCTAAAAGAAAACGCAACCTGTTTTCCACAATTAGAGCAAAAGCAACATAAATCCCACCATCTTCTGTAGTATCTTTATTTTCAAGCAAGCCACCAAGTCGTGCAAGTACCCGTTTGTTTTTTTTATCAATCTTTTCTACTCTGGCATCATACGACTCGCCTTTCTTTGTTATAAGTATAAACTCCATACCCACATAAGCACGTAAAACTTTTACAAGATGATGAAATTCTTCTCCCTCTATAACACCATATTTCCCTATGGTGTGACCGATAAAACGACGCTTATTCAACTTCCAAGTTCTCTGAGTTTTTCAAAGAGTTTTTTCATTTCCTTTGAGGGCTTTTGCGGTGTTTTCAAGTTTATCTTAACATACAGATCACCTCTATGGTTTTGCCTTCTTATGCCCTTACGTGGGATTTTCAAAACAGTACCACTTTGAATACCTGGTTTTAATTTAAGTTTTAACTTCTCACCAGTTACAGTTTCAACCTGCACCTCTCCTCCAAGCACAGCGGTAGAAAATGGTATATCAACCTCAGTATAAATGTCTTCACCCTCACGCTTAAATCTTGGGTCTCTTTCCTCTCTAATAAACACATAAAGATCACCGCGGGCACCTCCACGCTCTCCAATATGACCTTCTCCTCTTATAACGAGATACTCACCATCCCTCATTCCAGGTGGAATATTTATTTCAATTTCTACATCTTTCTTTACCCTTCCTGTTCCCTTACATACAGGACATGCATCCTTAATTATAAAGCCCTTACCACCACAAGTAGGACACACAGTTTCCTGTACGAATTGACCAAAGAATGTCCTTTTCACATGTCTTATAACACCAGTACCTCCACATGTAGGGCATTTCTCTACTCTACCTGTCTTAGAGCCCTTTCCTCCACACGCATCACATATTTCATACCTCTTAAGCCTTACCCTCTTCCTCACACCCTCTGCTATTTCTTTCAATGTAAGGGGTACAATAATTTTTATGTCTTCACCCCTTGAATAAGTATGCTGCGTTCTATATCTCGTACTCCCTCTGGGAGAGGTACCAAAGAATGAATCAAATATATCCTCGAAAAAACTGCCAAAATTATCACCAAAAATATCTCTTAAATCATCAAAATGACTGAAGTTTTGCCAAGAAAAGTCACCATTTTTAAATACGCCATTAAGTCCTTCGCGTCCATATCGGTCATAAATTTTGCGTTTTTCCGGGTCAGAAAGAACCTCATAAGCCTCACTTATCTCCTTAAACTTACGCTCTGCTTCCTCTTTGTTGTTGGGATTCCTGTCAGGGTGGTACTTTATGGCCAGCCTACGGTATGCCTTTTTAATTTCATCCTGGGAGGCATTGCGTGGCACTCCCAGGATCTCATAATAATCTCTTTCTGTAGCCATTAGTTAATCACTTCGTAGTCTGTATCCTCTGGACCTTTTTTATCCTTTCCTTCATCTGGACCACTCTTGCCCTGTGTGCTTTGTTGCGCCTTATAAACCTCGCTTGCCACTTCATTCCATACATTCTGCAAATCCGAAAGTGCACTCTTAAGTTCATTAACATCCTCGGAGTTTAATTTATCCCTTGCCTTCTTAATTGCATCTTCAACCTTTGCCTTTTTATCCTGTGGCATCTTATCACCAAGGTCTTTCATACTCTTTTCAATTGAGTAGATAAACCCGTCAAGTTGATTCCTCGTTTCAATCAACTCCGCTCTCTTTTGATCCTCCTCCCTATGCATCTCAGCCTCTTTAACCATCCTCTCTATCTCCTCCTCTGAGAGACTTGTTCTTGCATGTATCTTTATCGAAGCCTCCTTATTTGTAGCCTTATCTACAGCCTTTACATGCAATATACCGTCTGAGTCAATATCAAAACTCACCTCTATCTGTGGGACTCCACGAGGTGCTGGTGGAATGCCTGTAAGTTCAAATTGGCCAAGGAGTCTATTTTCACTGGCAACCTTCCTCTCTCCTTGATAAACCTTAATTAGAACAGATGTCTGGTTGTCTTCAGCCGTGGTATAGATCTTGGATTTTGAGGTGGGAATGGTTGTATTCCTTGGTATAACGACATCAAAAATACCACCAAGGGTCTCAACACCCAAGGACAGTGGGGTTGCATCCAATAGCACAATATCCCTGTCCTGATACTCGCCTGCCAATATAGCAGCCTGAATAGCAGCACCTACTGCAACCACTTCATCAGGATTTATGCCCTTGTGTGGTTCTTTTCCAAAAAACTCCGCAACCTTCTGTTGAACAAGAGGCATTCTTGTTTGACCACCCACCAAAATTACATCATCAATCTGCGTAGGTGTGAGTTTAGCATCCTCTAATGCCTTTTTAGTAATATCAATGGCTCTATCCACAAGGTCCTTAGTCATTGCCTCAAACCTGGCTCTGGTTAATGTCTTCTCAATATGCTTTGGTCCTTGAGCATCCGCTGCTATAAATGGAATAGAAATCGTGGTTTCCATCATTGTGGAGAGTTCTTTCTTTGCCTTCTCTGCCGCCTCTTTCAGTCTCTGCAATGCATTCTTGTCTTGTGAGAGGTCAATACCTGTCTCCTTTTTAAAATCATCTAATAACCACTGTATTATCCTTTGGTCAAAATCATCCCCACCGAGATGAGTATCACCACCAATGGAGATGACCTCAAAAACCCCCTGCGAAAGTTCCAATATGGAAATATCAAAGGTTCCACCACCGAGGTCAAAAACGGCAACTTTTATATCCCTATCTGTTTTATCCAGCCCATAGGCCAGTGCTGCAGCCGTTGGCTCAGGGAAAACCCTCAAAACTTCAAGGCCCGCAATGATACCAGCATCCTTTGTTGCCTGCCTCTGAGAATCATTGAAATATGCTGGTACAGTGATTACAGCCTTTTTAACAGGCTCCCTTAAGAAGTCTTCCGCACACTTTTTCAGATACTCAAGGATTCTCGCAGAAATCTCTTCAGGTGTAAAGTTCTTACCTACTTGCGGAATGTAAACCTCAACCCTATCGTTTTTGCCACGAACCACCTTGTACGGTACACGTTCTATATCCTGCTTTGCCTCATCATATCGCCTTCCAATAAACCTTTTTATAGAGAAAACCGTATTCTCAGCATTTATGACAGACTGTCTTTTTGCAATAGAGCCAACCAGTGTTTCATTTTCTTTAAAAGCCACCACAGAAGGTGTTATTCTTTCACCCTCTTTATTTTGAATAATAATAGGGTCACCCCCTTGAACCACTGCTACCACAGAGTTTGTGGTTCCAAGGTCAATCCCTATAACCTTTTCTTTTGCCATTTTTATCCCTCCTTTTTCCTATTATTTTTGGCAACACTCACTCTTGCAGGCCGTACGAGTTTACCCTTAAGCATGTAGCCTGCCTGATGTTCCTTTATTACATACCCATCTGGCAATTCATTGGTCTCAACCTGTTCAATTGCCTCATGAAATCTCGGGTCAAAAGCCTTGCCCTCGCTTTCTATAACCTTTACACCAAACTTTTCAAGAATCCTACGGAAATCCCTTAGGACCATCTCTACACCTTTTTTTATAGATGCCGCATCTCCTTCTACCTTTGTAGCAAGCTGTAAATGGTCTAAAACCGGGATGAGTTCTCGTATGATCTGTTCATTGGCATATTCAACAAGACTTTGCATCTCTTTCTCTCTGAGTTTCTTGTAGTTTTCGAGGTCCGCCACTGCCCGCAAATAAAGGTCCTTATATTTTTCAACTTCCTTTTCCAACTTTTCTACCGTCCTTTTAAGTTTTCTATACTTTGCCCTTTCTCTTTCTTTCATCATACCTCCATAAGGTATATATAATTACTTAAATTACAAGGAATTGTCAAGGGTCAAACAAATAAAGATATAACTATATGTGTTACCCAACATTACACATTTGGAAAAGGGGCATCTCTTACGATGCCCCAAAAATCAGTGCTGTCCTATTCTCAAAAGGTACATCCTAAGAATATTCAACATATCTTCATTGGTAGATTGGGCCTCATAATGAAATGAAGTATAAAGGAGCATACCTCCATTGTTAAAAGGTACTGCCATAATGGCAAGGGGCGCAGGTTTGTCTCCTAATTCTGATACCTTCCCCCTAAGCAATACATCTATGTCCAAGGTAACACTGTCAATTATTACCCATCCATCGTGGTCAAAATTTACGGTAACAGAATCCTTGCCAAGTTGAAACCTCAAGATACTATCTACGACTTCCGCGCGAATTTCTCCACGTGAACCTGTTGCATAATCTCCATTATCATCGTATAGAAAAACCTTATGATCCTTTAGTGACAATGAATCTAATACCCAGTATTGCCAATCTGAGGCATAAATATTACCACCTTCTTCCATATAATCTTTTAATGTTGCCGCATTTATCCCAGGTCCTTGAGGCCCACAATTAAAAGCAAGTAGATTAAACTTCTTCAATGTTTCAAGATCTCGCGGAAAATGGTCTGGAGAGTAAACAATATAACCACTTGCTGTATCATCAGGACCTGTAATTCTCTTAATTCCTATTTGATCAAAAATTGCCTCTATACTATCAAACTCGCCCATCATTACGGCTATCTTATAGTTCGTACTGTCTCTTAGCACCAACGGATGAGAGTTGGGATAAAGTTCCTTAACCTCACCTTCTGAAAGTTCAACTGTTAACTCTTTTTTGAAAAGTCCACCATCAATCACTATTATCTCTTGACCTTCAGGAACATCAACGCTAAAGAATCCATTTCCATTGGTGTATCCCCCATACTGTGGAGCACTTTTTGCATACACATGAACTCCAGGTGCAGGTATGGTATCTGAAAGATATACATATCCCGTTATAGTTCCAGTTCTCCCAGCAGCATTGTTAGATTTTCCACAGGAGAGCAATACCAATGACAATGATATGAATACCAACGATAACCTTTTAACCATAATACACCTCCTCTAAACTAATTAGATAATACATCACCAGTTATGTTTAATCAAATCCTTTGTCGGTAACTCCCATTACATATGATCTATAAACAAATGTTTTATCTTCCCAGTCAGTAATTTATAATTTACCTATGTCACAACAAGAGAGTAGATTAAACACGAATTTTTTGTTTTCTCTCACGCTTATATTAACAACTATAATATTAGCAGTTATACTCTCGTATATAGATGCTATTCCAAAGCGCGGGATTATAGGATTTTCTATTTTTTACCCTATTCTTCCTATTATAGCCATTTTACTTTATTCTAATGTCATAAATTTGAGGCAAATGTTAGGGACATTCCTGATTATCCTTGTGCTTGCTTCAGGTGTAAGACTTCCTTTCTTAGGACAGGTCTTATACCCTATAACCTTTTATGCTATATATGCCATTGGTATGGGGTTTATCATATTATGGCATTCAATATTGAAAAATTCGTACAAAGAATTACAAGACAGCAAGATAATCATTATTCCCTTTGCTTTACTTATAATTGGAGCTCTATTAAGCATTCCTTTTGTGAAGGACACGAAAAACCTTATCATCTGGTTTTACTACGCCCTTGTAAACATATCCTGTGCACTGGTATTTGTATATTCCTTCCAAACTTATGACGATATTATGAAAATCGGCATACCTACATATACAATAGTGGCAACACTGTTTATAAGCACGGTATTTATCAAGCCACCAGAATACACATATAGCGGTATGATACAAAGATATGCGGGCATATTTGCTACACCCAATGCGCCAGGCGTTTTTGGAGCCTTTTCTCTCTTTTTGGCATTGGCTGCCATATTCTATGTTAAAAAGCGTATAATAAAGATTTTTTACGGTATCGTTATTATAGTCTATCTTATAGCAATTATTAGAACAGCATCACGAAACGCTTTTTTTGGGTCTATAGTTGGTTTCTGGGTTTTTCAAGCATTGCTTATCTACCGTTATAGAAGAAAAAGACTTTTATTTATATTTTCTACCCTATTCACAGGAGCCATTACGCTTCTTTTAGCCTACATAGCCATTAAGCACTCTAAAACCCTATTACTCAGAGTATCAGTAAGTACAAAAGGTGATCTAAGCATACTCACGAGGTTTTTCTTCTGGAATAGCGTATTGCATTATATAATAAACAATCCTATACACTTTATTATAGGGGTTGGGCCTATTCAATTTTACCATTATCCATTTTCACTAAACTATGCGTACCCTCACAATGTAGTTGTTGACTTTCTTTTCTCATTTGGTATATTTGGATTACTCGCCTTAGGTGTATTATTATTCTATCAACTTAAAGCGACATTTAAAGTTATCAAAAAAGTTGGAGAAACCAATATTAACACCTATATAGTAAAGATTGCAGTTATTTCTTCACTTGTCGTTTTTTGGATAACATCCCTTTTTGATGAAATTCCATGGAAGGTTAAACAAGTGGAAATCATATATTTGATAGTACCCTATCTCATCACAACACTTAAAATATTAACCCATAAAAACGATTAAAATAAAAGTAAGTATAGCGTTTATTTCTCTTTTTTATTACCTTTTTTTGTGTGTTTTGTTTTCTTTGATGTATGCGAATTTTTCTTCGCATAATCTGTTATATAAAAACCAGAGCCTTTAAAGGTTAAGCCCACACTACCTCTATATACTTTTACAAGTTCACCACCACAATAAGGACACTCTGTAGGCTCTTTTTCATGAGGTAATACAAGTACTTCAATCTCTCTCCCACATTTTGTACATTTATAATTATAAATAGGCATTCAAAATCTCCTTTTAAAATAAAAACAGCGGAGGGACATACCCCTCCGCTTATCTCGTTTCTATATTTTGCCCTTAATATTCATATCCTGACGGAGGTGCAGGTGGTGTGTTCTGCTTTTCTTCTTTTATCTCAGTGATTACAGCCTCTGTGGTAAGGAGAAGTGATGCGATGGAAGATGCATTTTGTAGAGCAACCCTCTCAACCTTTGTTGGGTCTATAATACCTGCCTCTAACATATCCACATATTCTCCAGTTGCGGCATTGAGTCCCTTATTTGCCTCAAGTTTCTTAACTTCTTCAACAACAAGAGAGCCTTCAAGACCTGCATTTTCTGCAATCTGTCTCAGTGGTTCGGTGAGTGCCCTTCTCACTATTTCTGCACCAACCTTTTGATCACCTTTAAGGTCAATATCATCAAGCACCTTTGAAGCCCTAAGCAATGCTACTCCGCCACCTGGTACTATTCCCTCTTCTACTGCTGCCTTTGTAGCGTGGAGAGCATCTTCTATTCTTGCTTTCTTTTCTTTCATCTCTGTCTCAGTTGCAGCGCCCACATAAATTACAGC
>CAJXJZ010000019.1 GCA_913055745.1 uncultured bacterium
GATCTTGGGAAATTAAGTAAGGAGTTTGTGGAACAGACCACTGTGGAGAATATTTTTGACCATAGTCTTATTATGGGTAGAGATTATAGGCATAAAACCTTGGATGATTATAAAAAGTCTCCAGAGGAATTAGATAGAATTATAGAAGAAATAAATTCTTTAGGGGAAAATTTAAGTTCAAAAGAAATTAAAGAAATTTTAAAAAAAGAAATAGATTCTACATTACCTCTCGGTTTAAGTAACAGACAAAGGCGAAATAAATACAATGAATTTTCAAAATTACTTAAATCTAAATATTCAAACAAAAATTATTCAGATAAGTTAGATTTTTTAGAGAATTATAAAATGTTAAGTGGAATAACAATAGCTGATCTTGTATCAAAACATCACAATAGTGAAACATACGGTTTAAACAGTTGGAATAACAATCAGAAGACGTATTTAACTTTGATGCAAAGAGCAGCCGATGGCATTGACTCCGCTATTGATAAAATGGTACCTGAAAAAATTTCAGATTTAAAACAATCAAAAGATAATACTTACATTTCCACAGCTTTTGGATATGAAAATCAAAAAATTGATATAAGCATACCTGATACAGATGAAAAATCTTTAACCAAAATCAGAAAGGACTATGCTAATAATCTTGCAAAAATACTTGAAGATTTAAAGAATAATCCCGCAGATATCCAAAATTGGATTAAAAAAAGAAATGCACTCTTAAGAGAAACTAAAAATGCTTTTCTAAAAGCCCTTGGAGAGACCCGTCGTCCTGCAAATGATGTAACACTCTGGGATCATTCTTTTTCTGTTGCATCGCTTTATAAATCTGCACTTGTAGAGGTTTTAATCAATGACTGGAAGAAGAAACCCGAGGAGATAAAGTGGAAACTTTTAAGCATCCGTTTTGATGGAGATGCCTTTTATAATGCTGTTCCAAAAATTGCTGATGTGCTTGGGAGAAAGGCACTCGCTACAAAAGTTCTTGATGCTATAAAAGATTTTCTTGAAGTGATTGTGCCTATTGGTAATGAAATTTATAGAGATGAAAATGGGAGTGTTTTTCTTCTCCCAGAGAGTGCCACCTATGATGAAATCAATGATAAAATTTATATTTATAAAATAACAGATGATTCATGGGAAGCAATAAAAAATATAAAACTTAGTGCAAAACTGAATTATAAGGGAGAATGGGAAGAAAAAGAATTAGCTGAAATTGTAGATGGCTTTGACCATAGTAGTATTGCAAAAATAATTGAAAATATCTCTTCATACATGTCAGAAGGGATATTGGTTCCATCTATTTATTTATCATCAGCATCAAGGGGTGCTTTGAATTTAGGAAAAGAACTAAATAAAGATTTAAGATACGAATTTGATATCAAGAGGTTAGAAACATACTGGAAAAACAAAAAAGAAGGCTACGAAAAATGTTCTGTATGTGGGCTACGGCCTGTGCCGTTATCTAACGAGGAATATAAAGAATTAAAGGAAAAAATCAAAAATAATGGTTGGGAAAATCTAACAGAGGATGAGAAAAACCACTTTAAAGCATACGAAAGGAAGGTATGTGAATATTGCTTAAAAATAGCGGAAGATAGAGTAAAAAAATGGCACGAAAATCAAAAATGGGATAGAGAAAAGCCAGAAGAGCCTTCTTTTGATACTTCTATCTGGCTTGATGAGATTGCGGATGAAAATAACAGGGTAGGGCTTGTCTATATTAGTTTTGACCTTCAAAAGTGGCTTAATGGCGAAATGCTGAATACTTTTTTGAGTATGCCTTTATTTAATGAGAGTTTAAGAAAGAATTTTGAGAATGAACTTTATAACATAAAAAACTATTCTGAGCTTGTTGACTTATTAAAAGAAGGATTTGAAAAGAATGATTTTAATCATGAGTATGATATAACTAAGAAGGATGGGAGTAAACTGAAAGTGAGAGATATTTTTTCCATTCTTCTTGGTAAAACATCACACAGCAATCCTGAAGAAGAATTTAAAGCCATAGTGGAAAATCGCGAACCAGATTGGGAGGAAAAATATCCCGTTCCTGCCAGTGCCGAAAAAGGAGATTCCAAACACAAAGCATCTGTATTTTTACTCCTTACCACTCGCAAGCATCCCTCATTTGCCCGTTTAAGAAGGATATGGGAAACTACCAGAAATTTTGGGATAGATATATTGGAAAAGGCAAAAAGTGAATTAAAGATGAGGGAAAGGGTAATTTTAGGATTTGAGACAAATAAAAATGTCAAAATCACGCATACGTATAAAATTAAATATGATAATAAAACATGTGAAATCGTAATCCTTAATAAGAATCAAGCTGCTGTTATATCTGCATCAAAGGGTCTTAATTTTGATAATTGTGGAGAAGTAAATCTTTATAACGATTCCAACCAAATCATAGGTAAACTTAAGGACGTTAGGAAAGTAAAAGAAGAAAATTATTCTCCCATTATTCCGTTTCAGGTAGAACCTTCCTCCACTATGTTTTTTATTCCTCTCAAAAATGTCTGGGAAATAATAAAGTTAATCAAGCGAGAATACGAGATACAGTTTAATAAGGTTCAAAACAGACTACCAATGAAGGTAGGATTTGTTGCTTTTAATAAAAAAATGCCAATGTATGCAGTTTTAGATGCTGCAAAGAGATTGACCCACAAAAAAATCAGCAAAAAATCTTATCAAATAGAAAGTAATTGTGAACCTCCTGATTACATACAAAAAGCATTTGGAAGGGACAAAACCACAGGCCTATTTTTAAGAGATGAAGAAAAGGATAAAACATATCGCTATTATTTTACAACAGCAACTGGTGATCCTGAAAAAGAAGACCTGTTCTATCCCTATTTTATTGTTGAAAATAAAACAGATGGCTGGAAAGTGCCTATTGAGGGCGAGTGGAAGACGATAAAACATGTGAAGGAATTAGGAGAAGGCGATGAGGTTTTATTTTATCCCTCTTATTTTGATTTTATCTATCTTGATTCAAATACAAGAAGGCTTGATGCAGGAGAAACAAGAAAACACTGGCTGTTCAAAGGAGCATCACCCAAGCCTTATCATCTTAAAGATATAGAAGATTTTGAAAGAATTAAAACCCTATTGCTTGATAAACTACAATTGACTGCCTCCCAACTTTTAAACGCTTATGGTTTATTGATTAATAAAATGCAGGAATGGGATATTGATAAGACAAGAAAATTTCCAATAGATGACCCTATTTATGAAGCATTTGTTGAAAATGTGATTTTAAGTATTCCTTTCAGATTAAAGATAAAAGATGAAACTCAAAGAGGGGGAATCGCAATAGATGATTTTGAGTTTTTAAAGGAATCCATATTAAACGGACTGTTTTTTGATTTTATAGATATGTGGCATACTGTATTGAAAAGGAAATTTAAGGAGGATCAAAATGAGTGATACATTTGTTCCATTTCAAACAAAGAAGTATCTGGCTATAGCAAAAGAACCTGTATTCGTTGGTACAGGAGGCTACAGAATCGGTAGGGTTGACAATACAATAATAAGGGATGCTGGCACAGGAATACCAAAAATACCCGGTAGCACAATCTCCGGCAATGCAAGGTATTATAGTTGGCTTTATTATAAGTCTGCGGGTATGAACTTGAATTTAGGGTGCGCAAAGGGCAAAAAGACTGAAGATGAAGATGCTTGCGGTGTGTGCCCTGTTTGTCTGACTTATGGCTATATCAATGATAATGGTGCACATTCAGGACTTGCTTACTTTTCTGATGCAAGGATTCTATTTTTCCCGGTATCAACTATGATAGGGACAGTATGGATTACATCCGATGCAATAATAAAAGAATTTATTGAAGCAGGCGGGGATGGAACTAAATTAGAGAACTTGGAAGATGAGAAATTTATTACTTCTCATACACTTAACAGTGCTCTCCCTGAAACTTCTCGTCAGAAAGTATTAAACTTTGGCTGGATTATGCTTGAGTATAAGGATGAAGTTAATCCCCAATTGTGGCGGTTGAAAAAAATAGAAGATAATGAAGAAATTGCTGACCTTGCTAAAATTTTACAAAAGATTGATTACAGAATCTGCGTTGTTTCTCAAAAGGTTTTCTACCACATTGTAAATTCTAACCTTGAAACAAGAACATCTGTATCCATAAATCCGGTAACAGGTGCAGCAGAGAGTGGAGCATTGTTTACTTACGAGGCATTACCGAGAGGAACTGTATTTATTATGGATATTACCTACGAAAATCCAAAAAATTATAACCTGGATGAACCTATTGAAAATGTTATTTATACTGTAGAAAAGGGATTAAGCCTTTTTTCTTCTCTCGGCATTGGCGGAATGGGAACAAGAGGCTTTGGAAAGATTGAGGTAGAAACTGATAAATGGTTAGATGAACATAAATATTGGGAAAGGGTAAAAGATTTTTTAGGAAATCTACCTCAGAAAATTTCAGAGTTAGAAGTGGAAATTGAAAATTCTAAAATAAGCGAAGAGGATAAAAAGCAATCTGTGGAATTGAAAAATCATTTATGTAAAAAGTTGAGACTATGGAACAAGTATTTAACTGCCCTTAGTAAGTTAAGTGAAGAAGAAATTGAAAAGAAGAAAGGAATCTTTGATTTGATTAAAGACATTCCAACAGATATTCCTGAAACCTGTAGTAAATCAGAGGAGGGAAACAATGACAGCAATTAATACTAACCTTGACAAAATTTGTGCACAGTATGGGATGGAGTTATTGTCCTTGCCTGAGAGATTGTATGATGAAGTGAATAGATTAATAGAAGAAATATGTGAAAATTCTAAAAATAAAGAGGATATCTATAAAAATAAAAAGGAAATAGAAGAAAAGATTAATAATCGTTCTGATTGGACAGATTCAATGAAAGAGTTTGTAGTATTTCAATTGGCATATATTTTAAATAATAAAAAAAACAGAATAATAAAAAGTGATAAAGATTTTGAAAAATTAAAGCAAGACATAAAGAAAGAAAAACTTTCATTCTCTCCAGAGACCTTTGAAACAGAAATAACAAAAGCCATTAGTATTCTCGTTGAGGATGGTCCATTTGCATATATAATATGGCTAAAATCGCAGGACAAAGAGCCTCACAGAACTATGTTGATTCAAACAGCAAGGTTGCTAAATCATTTACATCTGGTTGGAATTAACACAAATGACGATTTGAAGGCAAAAACAGAGGAAGAATTTTTGAATATAGCAGAAGATATTACCAAAACGCTTTTTATAAAAACGGTTATTGAAAGAATGCTTATCTATGCCCGATATAAAGCAAAAGCAATGCAACATAAATGAGGGAGGAAGAGAGTATGAGCATTTACGAAATACATCTAAAAGAAATTTCACCTATATCTATAACAAAAAGGGTCTTCGGTATACTTTACAAAACAGAGATTTTCATTCCTTCATGGACTATGTGGAACGCTTTTGTAAAACTCTATGCACTATATAACAAAAGTTCAGGGATGGTTGAGTATGAGACTGCAAAAAAAGAATTAAAAAAAATTAGATTGACAAACTTCTACATATTTGATAAAGGTAAGATTATAAATTCTTTTAAGGATTTTGATGAAAGAAAATATATTTCATCAGATTTAAAGGTAGCAATAGACCCTTTGACAAATACATCACTTGAAGGTGCTATTTACGAAAGGGAATATCTTATAGCAAAGGAATTTGTAGGTTGGGTTAAATGCGAAGATGAAAATTTAAAAAACTTTTTCAGTACAGCGATTAAAAACAAAATAATATTTATTGGCGCAGATAAGAATATCGGTTTTGGGAGAGTTAAGATTGCCACTGTTATTGATGATAGAAATGATTTTATAAGGATAGAGAACAATTTTGTTGATAAGTTGGAAAATGCAGAATATGCAAGTGATAAAAAAACCTACCTCCTGCCTCCTGAAGTAAAAGATAAAGATAAAGATAAAGATAAAGTTATTAAAAATAAAAATTATTTCCCTCTTGTTCTCAGAATGTGGGATGAGGAAAAAGGAAGCGGGATGAAAATTGAAAAAATTTATTAGCCTATGCTTTTTGCAAAACCTGATTAGTCTTGGGATAATCAGGCACATTCTGGGACAGGGTTTCATCATAAATAAAGTTTGAAAGGATACAAATCAAAAATCTTATCTTGAATAAGGTTATCAATAAATTATAGTAGGAAGTATTAGCACTTCCATCGGTAATCCATACTCTTGGATAATATCTTTTGGTGTCTTCCATCCCTATAATACAATTGATATGTGTATGTCTTATTGAAGAAATCTTCTTTACCTTTGATTGTTTCTACCTTATAAAACTCATCCTCATCTCTCCCTTAAATCCCTTTGCTTCTTTTGGCTAATTTATATAGCATTGCTCTTATTCCATACCCTCTTCGGCGCCTTTTAAATCTTTTTAAAAAGGATACTCGTAGTAATCTATATTCTATATCCTCCTTATATAATTGGCCTCAAATTCATTATGATATATGCGTTTGCCTACCCTTTTTGTCTTATAGAATATGCCCTTTACAAGTAGTTTTTCTCCCTTTTTAATGTGATGATGACCCCTTATGAATACCCTGTATGTTTTTCTGTTGGTTCGTACTTTAAAAATAGTGTAAGCCCGTCCCCTTTTTGATATGCGTTCACTCACATATACGACAACGCCTCTTATGGTGATTTCACTCTCGCCCCTGGGCATATGCATGTTATTTTTGCGGGCATTGTTAAATGCCTTTAAAAACAGGGCCTTAAATTTTTCTGTTTGGGCGCTTTTAATTAGGACATTGAGTTCTGTATTCTTCTCTATGCCATAATATGTCCAGTTTGTAGAGCCAATGATTAAACTTGTATCTGCAAGTAGCATCTTTACATGCGTGGTTCTCCCTGGTTTATCAAACCGTACATCAACATTACATGATTTTAGATACTTATAAGCGTTTTTTTGTTTTTTATAAAACCTTTCACCTAAGAAGTTCTCTCCACCTTCCATAAGCACCTTTACTTCAACGCCTCTTTTCCTTGCATCACAGAGTGCAGTAAAGAGTGGATTGGGCTCGTCCCTATAATTACCCATCTCAAACATCCATACATAAACATACTTTTTTGCGTTGTTTATTATATTGAGTGCTGCATCTTTGTAGTCTCTTGATGCTATGGGTTCTATGGTAAAAGAGGATGCCTCTTTTTCTTTATGTGCCTTTTGCCATGGGCCTTCTTTTTGGCATCCTGACAGCGAGAATACTAAAAGTGCAAAAATAAATGTAAATCGCATTTAGAAAGTATAATGTTTTCTGTATGTTCTTTGAAATAACACGGCATGAACTTTATAATTTTGTTAACTCAAGGAGGTCTTGATGGATATAAAAAAACTTTTAGTTCCTAATGATAGTAAGATTGTGTTCTACATAGCGGATGGGCTTGGTGGGCTCCCTCATCCAGACTATGATTATAAGACAGAGTTGGAATATGCAAAAACGCCCAACCTTGATGCCCTTGCCAAAAGATCTGTTTTAGGAAGGACTATACCTGTAAGGCATGGAATAACGCCTGGGAGCGGTCCTGCACACTTTGGGCTTTTTGGATATGACCCTGCTAATTTTGAGGTAGGAAGGGGGGTACTTGAAGCGCTTGGCGTGAACTTTCCTCTTGAAAAAAATGATATTGCCATAAGATGCAATTTTGCCACGCTCAGTAAGGATGGAAAGATCCTTGATAGACGTGCTGGTAGAATACCGACAGAAGAGGCGATACCTGTCATTGAGAAGATTAAGAAGGCTACACAAGGGAAGATAGAAGATGTGGAGGTCTTTGTATTTCCTGTGAAGGAATACAGGTTTGGCGTAGTTCTCAGGGGAGAGGGGCTTGTGGATTGTATCCCTGATACAGACCCACAAAAGGTCGGTGTAAAGCCTCTACCTGTCAAATCCACTTGTAAAGAAGGAGAAAAGACAGAAAGGATTTTATCCCGCTTTGTAGAAGTTGCACATGATGCCATAAAAGACGAGAATAAGGCAAACGGTTTCCTGTTACGTGGCATCTCCAAATTGCCTGATCTTGAGCCATTCCCTTCTAAGTTTAAACTCAAGAGCCTTGCACTTGCCAATTATCCAATGTACAAGGGCCTTGCAAGATTGGTTGGGATGGATACACCAGAGGCAGGTGCACAGTTTCAGGATCTTATCCGCATGCTGAAAGAAAAGTGGGATGAGTATGATTTCTTCTTTGTTCATTATAAGTGGACTGATAAGGCTGGAGAGGATGGTGATTTTCTCAAAAAGGTCCATTACATAGAAGAATTTGATAGTTTTTTAAAAGATGTTATAGAACTTAATCCTGATGTTTTGGTGGTTACCGGAGACCATTCAACTCCTGCCTTATGGAAGGGGCATTCCTGGCATCCAAGCCCATTATTGCTTTATTCAAAGGTGGCAGGTGCAGATAACCAGGAGAGATTTACAGAAAGGACATGCAAGGATGGGTATCTTGGTACAATTTATGCTCATGATCTTATGCCCATAGTCCTTGCAAATGCAGGAAGGCTTAAAAAATATGGGGCATAAAATAGGAGGTGATTTATGATTAACATATTGGTGTCCATAATAATTGGTGCCACAACATATAATGCGAAGGAACTCTCTAAAAAACATGCATTCATTGCTGTGCCGCATCTTCTAAAGGTAGAGATAGAGGTTGGGGACAATGAAGGAACATTAAAGATATTCACAACGAAACAGACATCAATGGGATATAGAGATACTGTAATTAAAGAGATTTCCATGTCAAGAGAAGAACTCTTAAGGGTTACATCATACCTTGAATATCCTAATAAAAATAATCCTCTTCTTACGGTTTTTGACAACGGTAAGCCTATATTCAAAAACACTGTTTCAAAGTATTTGGGGCATGTGAACGGGGTAGGTTATGCATACACTCTCTCGCTTGTCCCGGGCTCTCTTATTCCTGTTATTGGCAATATTACAGGTGCCATAATCGGTTCAAAGATGGGCATGAGAAAAGACCTTATTGAGGCGATAAACAGGTATTTAAGGCATCAATATCTTGAAGCAGGAGAAAAATACGGTATTTTTACATCATTGGAAGGTGGTGCTCTCTACGGTCTTCCATTTAAACCAGATGATACAACGCAGATTAAGGGAAAGATTATCCCACAGGTCGTGCTCTCAGGTAGAGTTTTTCAATCTAAGTTTTTCTCGCATGGCATATCTCTGGAATACCTTATGAGTAAGGCTGATGTTTTGGATAATAGTGGAAATGTTGTGGGCAAGTGTAATATGACAGGATTGGTTGGTATGGTTGATACGAGATTCAGACTTTATAAAAGCGACCTATTTGAGGTTGGGATTTTGCTTGATGCTGGGGGAGGTTATGCTGATCTTGATTATACGATGAATAATGATACAGTGGATTCTGGTAATAAATTCATTATGGCTACAAAGGCTGGTGTGGAAGTGCTCTATTATCCTATATACGAATCTGGGCTTGCCATAAAGGGCCGCGTTTATGGGGCATCCTACGGCTCTCGCGCAGCATTCGTTAAAATGCCTATGGACTTTGGTTATCAGGGGGCAGGTCTCAGCATAGGTGCATCGTATGCATTTTAGTTATGGACATAACTGCTATTACCTTTAAAACAGAACGCATATCAGATAGCCTTTATAGGGTTATTGTGCAAAAGGCAGATGAGGTTGTTTTAGAAAAATACTATGTTGGCAATGACTTTGACATATACGAATTTAAACTAAGTCCTGTTCCCACAGATTTGCCCATTTTGATTGATTTTGGGGCAGATTATGTGATACCCGCAAAAGTCGCTGTAAGGGTATTTGCGCCCATGCCCATTGAATATCTTGCACAGATGGTATCAGGAGGAAGGGACGAGATTGATATTGGTAGGCTTGTTTTATGGGACAAAAAAAAGTTCTATTATGGGAAACTAACTGGTGGCGAACTTGTATACTTTTATGAAAGTGGCATAACCCAATCCCCTGTTCCGCGCAAAGACCTTGCTTATCTTGCAATAGACATTGAAAATAAAGATAATGAGGAGTGGAACTTGCGAAGGGTTCTTATTGATTATAATCAATTGAGCCTCTTTTTAAAGGATGATATAATCTATACAGAACTTGTTCGGATGATAATTGAAAACAAAGAAGTAAAACTTGATTACACAGATGAGGCCCCCATTAAGGATGGAGCACTAATACTTAAGGGAGAGGAAAATGCAAGGAAAATGGGCATATACCGCTTAGGTAAAAGGACGCTTAAAGGGCTTTTGTTTAAAGGTGTAATATGAAAGAAAAAATCATTTTCATAGGGCTTAAGGTGCTCTATGTTGTAATAGCATGGCTCATTACAGTAATAACAAACGGGTTATTACAAAAAGTTGTTGTAAAGAGTCTTGTGAAGAAAAAGGATATTCATACGCAGAAACTCGTATCAAAACTAACTACCTATACTATTTATCTAATAGGCATAACAGTTATATTTGCTATTTTAGGGATAAGGCCTGAGACAATAATCACTTCACTTGGGCTTTTCTCAGTTGCCATTGGTTTTGCCGCGCAAACATCACTATCAAATGTAATTTCTGGATTTTTTATACTTTTTGAAAAACCCTTTAAAATAGGTGACGCCATTGATGTAAACGGCACTTTTGGTGAAGTCCTTTCAGTAGATCTCATGTCTATAACCATGAGGACATTTGACAATGTGCTTGTGAGGATACCTAATGAAACCGTGCTTAAGGCATCTATTAAGAATTATACGAGGTTTGATATAAGAAGACTTGATATAACAGTGGGCATTTCTTACGATGCAGATATTGAAAAGGCCAAAACTGTGATAGCACAGTTTCTTGAAAAAAATCCCCATGTGCTTAAGGAACCTAAATATACCATAATAACAAAGGAACTCGCTGATTCGTCTGTAAACTTACGTGTGCTTGTTTGGATAGACAGACGGGAGTACTTTACAGCATACGATGCTATTGTAAGTGGAATAAAAGAAGCCCTTGATAGAGAAGGTATTGAGATTCCATTTCCACAGGTCGTGGTCCATATGGCAAATGAAAAAAATGATTGAGATCATAGGGGGAAAATATAAACGCATTTTACTCAAGACGCCTCCTAAGATAAGGCCAACGCAGTCTATTGTAAAAAGGTCTTTATTTGACAGTATGGGAAGCTTTATTGAGGATGCTAATGTCCTTGATATTTTTGCAGGTTCTGGTGCTGTGGGCTTTGAGGCACTTTCAAGGGGTGCAAAAAGGGTGATTTTCATTGATAAAAGCAGGGAATCTGTTAATATAATCAAACAAAATGCCAGAAAACTTGGTATAAGAAATGGGTCTTTTGAGGTGATAAAGGCAGATTTTAAAAAGGGATTGAATATTCTTATAGATAGGAAGGAAGTATTTGATTTTATCTTTGCGGACCCACCTTATGGTTTTGAGAAAATAGAAGAAGTGTTTAAAAAGGTTTATAATCTTATGGACGCATACAGTATTTTTGTACTTGAAGAAAGTAAAGTGCTATCTTTAAAGTTCTTTGAGAAAATAAAGGAGGTTCGGTTTGGAGAAACACATCTCGCCTATTATCGCCGTATATCCGGGGAGTTTTGATCCCATAACAAATGGCCATATTGACATTATAAAGAGGGCAAGTGGGATTTTTGATCATGTGATTATTGCAGTGGCAGAGGCATTACATAAAAATACGCTATTTACATTAAAAGAGAGGATATTCTTTGTTCAGGATGCGGTGAAAGATATGGAAAATGTAGAGGTTAAGCCGCTTTCAGGCAGATTGCTTGTGGATTTTTGTAAGGAGGTTGGGGCAAGGGTAATAGTGCGTGGTCTTAGGGCTGTTTCTGATTTTGAGTATGAATTCAAACTCGCGTGGATTAATCGCAGGCTACATGGGGATATTGAAACGGTATTCCTTATCCCATCAGAGGAGTATGCGTACCTTGCCTCCTCTCTTGTTAAAGAGATTGCCACACTTGGTGGGAAAATAGATGGTCTTGTTCCGAACGCAGTAGCACAGGCACTCTATAAAAAGAAAGAGGAAATTCAACAGAAAGGAACAGGTGATTCACATGAACAATCACTATGAAAAAGGAGGAGTGTTTTGAAAGCACTATTGATACTCTTTATGTTGGGGTCCAATAACATTAAGGTTGTGGGAAAGGTTTTTGATGCACTCACAGGTGAGCCCCTTGTAGGTGCCGGGGTAAAAATTGTGGAACTTGGCAAGGGCGCGATGTGTGACCTTGATGGATATTACGAAATATCATTGAAAAGAGGTGGTAAGTACACTATTAGGGTCTCTATGATTGGATACGAAGACGGTGTGAAAAAGGTTAATATCACTAAGACCAAAGAGGTAAACTTCTACCTCAAGGAAAAATCCATTAGAATGCCAGAGGAGGTGGTTAGAGCAAAAAAGAAAATTGCAATTGAAAAGGATGTCTCTTCAACAGCGAAGAGCATAGGTAAAAATGCACTCATGGAAGATGTGGCAACAGATATACAAGAGGCTGTGGCAAAGCGTATAGGTGCTATATCAAGGGGAACAGAGATACATATAAGAGGAAGTAGAAGTAATGAGGTACTTCTTATGTTGGACGGTATCCCTATAAAGGACCCCCTCTCAGGTAGTGCTTTTGGCATATTCATTCCCAAGAACGCTGTATCTGAAGTGGAGGCTGAAATAGGGGGATATAATGCAGAATACGGTGAGGCTACATCAGGGATTATTAAGTATCATATTAGGGATGTGGCGGATAAATTTTCTTTTTATGGAAACTATAAAACAGATAATCTCGGTTTTAAAAGATACACAAATTTTGATTTGGGGTCTGTGAGTTTTCAAGGACCTTTGAGGTTTTTACCCATAAAAGGGAAGGTATCGTACTTTGTTAGTATGTATGGCAGGTTCAATGACACTTATCTTCCACACTCTGATAGTTTGTATTCCAGTGTGGTCAATAAGACATTTCCAAGGGAGGAAAATACCTTATCTTTTACAGGAAAGATTGCATGGCGAACAAAAAGTGGTAATAAACTTTCATATCTTTTTACAAGGTCGCTTGAGGTTAATCAGGGGTATTTCTATCATAGATCTGATTATCCATTCGCCTACGGATTTCCCTATAGGTACATAAATATCCTTCCAAATTATCTAACCTTTACCAGAGATGCCAACACTGAGGCACTATCCTATCATCATATCTTTAATATAAAAAACTTTATTGACCTGAAATTATCAAGGTTTTTCACTAATCTCCATGCAGATGTTAATGGAAAACACTGGTCAGAATATACAGAACTTGAGGATACATTGCCACAAGACCGTTTCTACGACTTGGGGGATGCACCTTATTTTCATGACCATTATGTTGAAACATATACCTTGCGATTTGATTATACGAAGTTCCTAAGTAAGATTATTCGTGGAAAAACAGGGTTTTTATTGCAGAGGAATGAATTACAATGGGTGGACATAGATTATCCATGGTATTCAACCTCTTCTGGACTTGGCCTCAACCACGATATATACAGGGCATACTCCATAACAGGTGGTATGTATGCGCAATCTTCTATACATTTTGCAGGGATGATAGCAAATGTAGGCTTAAGATTAGATTTTTGGGAGCCTGGGGATTATGTTGATAATGGCGTAAAAAGGGCGCTTAAAAGAAATGACCTTCCGTTTCAAGTAAGAAAGGAGTATGAGTCTTACTTAAATGACAACTTTATGATAAGAGGTAGGGTCTTTAAGGCACATATAAGCCCAAGACTTGGTTTTTCCTATCCTATAACAGATGTGGATAAGTTCTATCTATCCTATGGCCATTTTACACAACTTCCAGACCTAAAATATGTTTACTCTAAATTAGGAAGAAGGGCATCTTCAAGTTATGAACTCGTTGGGAATCCCAATCTCAACCAGATCGTTTCTGTGTCCTATGAAATGGGTGTCTCTCATCTTATAAATGATGTACAGAAAGTCAATATGTCTGCCTATTATAAGGATATTTTCAACTATCCAACCGCACGAAAAATACAGGGTATCCCACCCAATCCAGATTACTGGATGTACTTTAACTCAGACTATTCAAGGTCCGTTGGCATTGAATTGAGATACAAGAGGGCACTAAAAAACCATATAGCGTCTTCAATGTCCCTTACCCTATCGCAGGATAAAGGAAGGTCCTCCTCCCCTGAGGATGCTTATTGGCTTTCTGGTGAAGAGTCCCTTAAGGAGTGGTATTTAAGATGGGATAGGCCATTTAAGTTCTACGGTGATGTGAATATTGTCTATGGAAAAGACGAATACTTAAGGGTTTTCAAATGGAAAACATTGAGTGATTTTAGTTTAAGTTTGCAGGTTTCACTACAATCAGGACGAAGGTATACTCCAATGGATACACTTGGCAATAAGGGCGAGATAAATTCAAAAATAGGTCCAATGTGGCATAGAGTAGATGTAGTATTTACAAAGAATATAAGATTCAAAAAACTACGAACAAAACTAAAACTTCAGGTGAGGAACCTGTTTAATCATAGAAATGTTTATTATGTGAATCCTATTACAGGAAGGGCATATGAGAAAGGCGATCCCCTTTTGCCAAGAACGACAGAAAAAGATATGTTAAATCCTGCAAGGTATTTGGAAGGTAGGGCTGTGTATCTTGGACTGGAGGTGATGTTATGAGAAAGGTCATAGTTATGCTATTGTCTTTTTATATGCTTTATGCAGGGAGTCTCTTTGAGTTTCTTGGTGGACAGAAAAAAGGGACAACGGCGTTATTGTTTTTAAAGATTGCCCCTGGGGCAAACCAGGTTGCACTGGGTAATACAGGGGTCTCTTTTTCAGAGGATGCCACATGCCTTTATTATAACCCTGCATTAGCAAATTTTGTAAAATCACCAAGTTCATTTACCATGACTTACAGAAGATGGGTTGTGGACCAGAACTATACTTATGTAGGAGGTATTAAATCCATTGGAAAATACCAGAGAATAGGTGTCTATCTTATGGGCCTTTCAAGTGGGTATTTTAAGGAAACCGATGAAAATCACCCAGAGGGTACAGGAGACTATATACAGTCCAGTGATTTTGCAATGGGCGTTGTTTATGGAAAGAATGTTTCAGACAGGTTTGCCTTTGGGCTTACTTTTAAATTTGCCTTTGAAAATCTCGCTGGTGTGCATGGATATACAGGTCTTTTGGATATCGGTACACTCTATCAAGTTGGATACAGAGACATACAGATAGGGGTTTCACTTTCAAATCTTGGTCCAGACTTTTCTCTTAAAGGAAAATACCTTTCAGAAAATGGCGACAGTACATCCTACGGTTCTTACCAGGTGCCAGTAATTTATAGGATAGGATTTAAGGGCAAACTCAAAGACTATCTTCAAGGTTCATTTGAAATAGAGAAGCCTTCTGATGATGTAGAACAGTTTAAATTGGGCGTCTCTTTTATACCAGTGAGTTTTGTGAACTTGAATATTGGGCTCAGATTAAATGATTTGCCCCCTGGAGGTTCATTCTTTAATCGTGGTGTCAACTTTGGTCTAAACATTAAAAAGGCAACATCTCTACATAAAGGATTCTATATATCTTATGCTGCAGAACAGATGGGATACCTTGGTATATCCCATATAATAACAACAGGAGTGAATTTCTGATGAAAAGATTACCAGTGGTATTAATGATAGGTTGGCTGGTTGCAGGGTGTGGAAAGAAGTTTCCACTCCCAGAGGAATCAAATGAGGGGATGCCTTCTGAAAAGGAGTATGTTGAGATACAGAATACCCGATGGGATAGTTTAACGTTCAGTGGCGGTATTTTGGATGTACTACTTGGAGAAGATGGGTATGTGTATGTTCTTTCATCTGATACGCTTTTTAAATATACTATTACTGGTGAGGATGGGAACGTTTTTGCCGTGTTAGATGGTGCTGTTTCTGTCTCTCAAGATATAGATGAAAACATATACATAGAAAGTTCACAAGGACTGGTAGTTAAGTACTCATGGGATGGCAGTGTCCTGGACACGTTTGATTTTTCTTTTTTATGCCAGGATAGCACCTTGAAAGATACTTTTCTCACAAGTATAGATGCAATAGAAAATGATCATTTTGTATTGAGTTCTGCTCCACTTAATCTCGTCATAAGATTTTACCAGGACTCTATTGATACGGTTGCTACATACGGTACAGGTATAGAATATACAAGGTCTCCTCATGGAGTCTATGCAAGCAAGAGGAAAGGCATTGTCCTATATGCAAGTTCAAAGAACAATTGGGTTGAAGGACTTGCCCTATTACCCCCTCACTTTAGTATGATACACTTAGGAGGTGATTCGTATGATGGAGGTACTTCAGATACTCTGTTTTTAAACCCTGTTGATGTTGCTATGGACGACTCTTCTTGCGTGTATGTGCTTGATAAGGGTAATAAGGCAATGAAAAAGTTTAGTTATGATGGAGATATTGTATCTGTTTTGCACCTTTCGGATTATCCTGTTGCAATAAGTGTGAGCCATGATGGTAAAACCCTTTATATAGGTTTTGAAAACAGGATAAGGAAGTATAAACTTCCAGAGATACCAGGAGAAGGAGGTGAACAATGAACGCTCTTATATTCTTAGCATTTTTAGTATCTCAAAGTAACCTGTCCTATTACAAGGTGGAAGATATTGGCAATTTCAGGGTAATAGTGAGTTCTTATGGCATTATTGGAGACGGCTTTAACCGTTCATTCGTAGACCCTGACACCCACAAGCCCATACCATCTGGAGAGTTCCCAAAGAATTCAGGTATTGAGCACGTTTATAGAGCAGGTATATGGGTTGGCGCAAAATCCCCTAATGGTACACATGTGTCAACTGCTTTGGTAAATAATGCCTACCCTCAACCTGGCTTGAGTGCAGGTTTTGAGTTTGCCCCAGCATTTCCCGGAGAGGCAGGGTATATTGACACGTCATGGGTTAAGTCTTCTCTTTTGTATTCTCCTTACTACTCTCCTGATGCTGTTTCAGAGAAGGACATATATGCTACATTCTTTGACCATGACCATTTTAGGCAGGACACGGTTCCATACCATACCCCTTTGGGTGTTAGTGTCGAAGAGCGTATATACGCATGGAGTTATTCCTATATCCAGGATGTTATGTTCATTATCTGGACCATCCATAATGATGGAACAGTTGGCGCTCTTGACAGCGTTTATGTATCATTGTACTCAGAACTTGCCTCAGGTTCAAGAGAGTTCTGGGGCAGTGATTTTGCCACAACTCCGTATTTCCAGCATAAAAGGCTTTATTCTGTAACATTTGAGGATGGTGATACACTCTTTGGAAAATACCAATCTTTTTACGAAAAAAACGATGGGTATGATTATATAGCAGCACCATACATGGCGGGTGTTAAATTCCTGGGCTTGCGTAAAGATTCTGTGATGTACAGAGGGGATTCCCTTCCAGACTCTTTACATATTTCTTATGTATGGTGGAGATGGAATGAAAATAGGGGCGATGACCCAGATTCTATAAGGTATATGATAATGAAAAGGGATACCTGTTATCCGAATATTGATGATGATTATGTGATAAATAATGGATACCCTGATCCTATACCCATGATGACTGTGGGCCCAATACCGAGATTAAGACCACATGATTCTATACAAGTTGCCTTTGCCCTTATTTTTGCGGGAAGCAAACAGGAATTTATCCAGAATGCTGAGTGGGCGAAGAAGGCGTTTTTGTCAGGATATATCCTACCTGCCCCACCACCGTCTCCCAATCTTGTAGCAATACCCGGTAAAAATAGGGTGATGCTCTATTTCAGCAATGATCCTGAGTTCGCAAGAGACCCTGCTCCCCCACATTTGAGGGATTTTGAATATTACAGAATATATAGGGGTAGGTCCATGAATGTGGATGATTCTTCCTGGATATTACTCGCACAGTATGACAAACTACCAGATGATACTATAAATGATGTTGATCACAGCGTAGGATACAATAAATGGTTACCAGACCCACCCAGGGCTTATATAAAAGATACCACATTCCTTGTTAAAACAGAGGTTGGAGAAGATACCATTCATACAAAATATGTATTTATTGATGATGGTGTGAAGAATGGTTTCACATATTACTATGCTATTACTTCAGCCGATGTGGGTAATCCTGATGTCGGATTGCCATCACTTGAAAGTTCAAAACTCCTTAATATGGTGAAGGTTGTACCTGGTACGCCACCTAACAAGGATTTTGAAAAAACCGTGGGGGTTTATCCAAACCCATATAGAGGTTCTTCAGAATGGGAAAGAAAAGGCTACAAAGGCCAATCTGTAAGGTTTTACAACCTTCCAGAAGAGGCTGAGATCCTCATATACAATCAAGCGGGTACTCTTATAAAGAGATTAAACCATAGTTCAAATACATCTGGAGAGGAGGTATGGGATTTAAAAACCGATTTCGGATTCCCTGTAGCACCAGGGGTATACATGTATGTCGTAAGGGATTTAAAAACAGATAAAATACAAAAGGGAAAACTCATTATTCTCAGGTAGGAGGAAGATTATGAAAAGGATAGTTTTACCACTTATATTGATATTCTTAGGGCTTTCCTGTAAAAGGCCCGCAAGCGAACAAGTAGAGAATATCCCACCTGATACACACATTTTTATAGAGGGAGTGGTGGATACAGTACCTGCATATCAGGTAATTCACTGGTATGGGAATGATCCAGATGGGTATGTAGTAGGCTACTTTTATCACTGGGACAACGATACACCCGTATTCACTACGAAAAATGTTGATACCTTTACCCTCTCTGTTCCTGATTCAGATAGCATTGGCATGCATGTTCTGTATGTTGCAGCAGTTGATAATGAAAATGCTGAAGACCCTACACCTGCCACTCTGCACATCCCTGTAAAAAATTCACCACCCACCATATCGTTTCAGCACAATACACTTCCACCAGATACAACCCTTCCCTATGTCACCTTTTATGTAGAAACACACGATATAGATGGTGATGAAAGCGTTATAGGATTTTATTACAAAACAGATTACGACACCGCGTGGGTGTTTCAGAGTATTGATACAGATTATGTGACATTTGAAAATGTACCGGAGGGTGTGCATGTGTTTTCTTTTATGGCAGTTGATAGGAGTCATGCTACATCAGATGTTATAAGTGATACCATTTATATAAAGCCCAAAGTGGGGAGAATACTTGTGATAGATGACTCTCCTGATGGGGATGCTGACAATACCTATGGTGCATTTTTCAGTGATAACTACCAGGGGAATTATACATTGTGGGATGTAGGAAAATTCCTTCCTTATTCCTTTTATGACATTGATGGTATAATAAATAAATTAGGATTTGATGTTATTTTCTGGTACACAGGCACAGAGAAAAATGTAGTAAATCCATTAAAGAAGTCCATAGAAACATACATAGATGATGGAAAATCCCTTTTCCTTATAGGCCCATCTGTACTTGACTCTGTTTATAATCCAGATGATACGCTCTCTTCAAAAGGTTTTATGAACAAATACCTTGGTGTGAAAAATGTGAAAAAATGGAATACATTGATGATGGATGGCGGTATTGTGGACCTTTATTCACAGGATACCTTACACTTACAATTCCCATCGTTTAAGATGGAATTTATAGAACCCAACGACACCATGGATGCAGTGCCTGTTTTTAAGGCATTTGGTACTAATATAAGTGATTCTGTAAGTTGTGTTGGTGTTGCCTTTCCGTCTGGTTCTCCTTCTGTATACTTTGTTCCTTTAGAATTACACAAATTCAATCAGGATGGCAATCTCCAAGATGTGTTAAAGAGAATAATTGATAGCCTTTTAAGTAGAGGTAGGAGATAATATGCTGTTTTTTATGATGTTATCCTTTTTCAGCTCTTCCCATGTGGCATTGTCAGAAAGAAGTATGGCATCTTATTTAAATCCCGCAGGTCTATACTTTCAAAAGGGTATGGAATTTAGTGCAGAATTATACGAGGATTCGTCATATCTTGCATCTTTGTCTCTTGGGCAAATGGGACTTTACATTTCAGGCAACAATCAAGGCATAGAGGATTATGCCATAAGCGAAGGAATAGGGTATAAAAATCTCTCCTTGGGCATTCTTTATGGAAAAGATTCCAGGTTTGGTGTTGGTATAATGTCAAGGCCGCGGGATATTCTCTCCATAGGCGGTTTTTTAGATAGCGATAATAATCTTCAGATAGGAATAGGACTAAATCTTTTGGCTAATAGGCTAATTATTGCAGCAGATTATGTAAAAAAAGATACCTCTTTTAGTATTGGTGTAGGTGCAAGGCCATTAAAGTGGATGATGCTATCTGCTAATATTGAAAAACATGCAGCCTCATTGGGTATAGATGTATATTTCGGGCATATCGGTGCATCCTTTAAGATGGATACATTAAATCCGGGCGCAGGTATAATTTTATCCAATATAAACTACCCATCCTTTATACACAAAAAACATAGATGGATCAAAATCGCCCCCAGGACATATAATGAATACAGGACACAGAAAGGCTTTATATTTACCACATTTTTGAAAAACTCCTTCTATGATTTCATAAGTAGAGTGGATAAGATTGCAAATGACCCATATATAGATGGCATATTCCTTGATATGCGTTTTTCCAATCTCCACTCATACCAAAAAGAAGAACTCCTTAGCGTGTTAAAGAAGGCAAAATCACATGGAAAGAAGATTGTAATGTTCTCAGATATTTATGGTATATCAGACCTTCCTCTTATGAATATTGCAGACAGAGTAATACTTGTGCCAGAAGGTGAGATCTATACCTTGGGGTTTGCCACAACGGGTATGTTTTTTAAGGGCTTTTTACAGAAGATAGGCGTTAAGGTTGAAGCACCAAGGATAGGTAAGTATAAATCTGCTGTTGAGCCCTTTACAAGGGAGCATTTTTCAGACCCAGCCAGAGAGCAAGAGGAGGATCTACTCTCAGATTACTTTAATTTTATGCGTGTTTCCTCCTTGCCAAGATATGAACTGTCAGAACTAATAGATACAGGGTTTTATAATAGCGATATGGCCTTAAGTCATAAATTGGTGGACACAGTCTTGCATGTAGAGAAGGTAAAAAAATACATAAAAAATACCTTTGGCATGAAAAAACTCAAGATGGTTCCTCTTTCACAGTATGCACATAAAAAGGTGTATGATTTTGCTTTTGGTAAGAAAAAAGGAAATATTGCGCTTTTAGTCTTAGATGGTGATATAATTCGTGGTGAGTGCTCTCAAAGTTCACTGCCTGTGCCTGTTTTAGGTGGTAGACACATAGGCTCTTATACTGTCATAAGAATACTTGAACATTTGAAAAACGATAAAAGTATCAAAGGCGTTGTAATAAGGGTCAATTCTCCAGGAGGGGATGCACTTGCATCAGAGGAGATGTACAGTGCTATAAAGAGTTTGAAAGAGAAAAAGCCCGTTGTGGTGTCCATGGCGAATGTTGCCGCATCAGGTGGGTATTACATATCAGCACCTGCTGACTATATCATAGCAGATAACCTAAGCATAACAGGTTCCATTGGTATATTGGACCTTAAGTTTGTTATAAGCGATATGCTAAGTAAATTGGGTATTACAACAGAAACAGTAAAGATAGGTGAGCATGCAGATGTACTTTCTCCATACAGAGAGTCCACAGAAGAAGAAAAGAAGTTCATGCAAAAAGAACTTAGGTGGGGATACGATATGTTTATTCGTAGAGTATCAGAAGGAAGAGGTCTTTCTCGTGATTCTGTAGATGCTATTGGCCAGGGAAGGGTATATAGCGGCGTAAGGGGAAAAGAGATAGGTCTTGTAGATAGCATAGGTGGTATCCTTGATGCTATAGGAAAGTGCGCCAATTTGGCAAAGGTAAAAAGACCTATTGTAAGATATATACCTTGTATGAAGAGGAAGGGTATCCTTCCCTTTGATAATCTAAACTCAAAATCTATGTTAAGGATACCTCCTTCGGGTCTTTACTATCTCTCACCAATCATTGGGATAAAATGAAAAAGATTTATATGGTTTCAAGTTGCCTTTTAGGACTTTCTACGAGATATGATGGCAAAAGCAAGCAGAATAAAGAGGTTATTGAACTTTGCAAAGAACATATATGCATCCCATTTTGTCCAGAACAACTTGGAGGCCTGCCAACGCCAAGGCCTCCTTGCTATTTTAAGGGAGGGGATGGAAATGATGTACTCGCAGGTAGAGCGCAGGTTATAGAAAAAGAGAGCAAAAAAGACAGAACAATAAATTTTGTAAAGGGTGCTGAGGAATCTCTTAAGATAGCCAAGATTGTTAAACCCTCTCTTGTTATTTTAAAAGACAAAAGCCCATCGTGTGGGGTAAATATGGTTGATGTAGAGGGCAAGAAAACAAAGGGATGTGGCGTTACATGTGCCCTTTTTAAAAAGGAAGGCTTAGAGGTGAAGAGCTATGGATGAAGTAATAATAGATGATAATTACTGCTTTGCCTGTGGGAAAGACAATCCCATTGGGCTCAAACTCCCAATTCGCACAGGACCAGATGGAGCATTTATTGATAATTATGTGATAAAAAAGGAGTATCAGGGTTATGCCAATATAGTGCATGGTGGTATTATATCTCTCATTTTGGATGAACTTCAGGTTTATGCCGCCTTTGGCAGGGGATATAAAACAGTCACTGCCAAAATTGAAGTAAGGTTCTTAAAGCCCGTAAAAACAGGCCTTCCAATAAGGGTAGAGGCTCATGTGAAGGGAATAAAAAAAAGAGGCTGGATAGAAACAGAGGGGCTATTATATCAGGAAGGGGTTTTAAAGGCAAAGTCTTCCTCTTTATTAAGAGAGGTCCCCTGAATGTATTTATAATTATAACACAACTGGTTAGGTTTTTTAGGTTTGATTGTCCCTTTTAAAGAATGTATAATTTAAAGCCTACGAAGGACAAAAATTAAAATTGGAGGAATAAATGGAAAAGAAGATTATAAAGGCACCAAATCTTAAGTCAAAAAGGGAAATAACTGTTGTTATTGAACCAAGTGAGATAGAAAATTTCAAAGAGAAAGTTGCAAAAGCATATAGAAAAAAGGCAAAGGTCAAGGGTTTTAGGCCTGGCAAGGCGCCTTTATCAGTGGTAGAGAAACTGTATGAAAAAGAAATTCTTGAAGACGCAAAGGATGAGGCAATAAGAAATAAGGTTCTTGATAAGATTAAAGAAACAGGGGAAGAGGTGGTCTCACAGATTTACATAAAAGAAAAAAAGGAAAACGATGATGGCAGTATTGAGGTCGTGTGTGAATACGATGTAATGCCAGTATTTGATATGCCTAATCTATCTAAGATAAAGGTTGAAAAGACAATAAAGAAGGTCCTTGATATAGATGTTGATGAGGAAATTGATAAAATAAGAAAGCAGTTTGCGAAGTATATTCCAATAGAGGAGAAGGCAAAGGAGGGCTTGTATCTTCTTGTTAATTACGAGGATAGGCTGGATGGTAAACTTATTAAGAAACAGGATAAAGGGCTTTTATATTTAAAATGGGATGAGATGAATCCAGATCTGTTTGAACTTTTTGTAGATAAAGGCAAGAATGATACAGTGGTATTTGAACAGGAAGTAGATATCGGAGATGGGAAAAAGGGAAAGCTCCTTAGGAAGTATAAGATTTTGGAGGTCTTAAAGGAAGAATTGCCAGAATTGAATGATGAATTTGCAAAAAAACTTGAGTTTGATAGTCTGGAAAAACTAAGAGAGGAGATTGCAGAGAGGCTAAGAAAGTCCAATGAAAGCAAGGCGGAGGATGACCTTGAGTGGCGTATCATTAAGGAGATATATGAAAGGATTAACTTTGAATTGCCTGAGAGTATGGTAAAAAACAGTTATATTTTCACTTTAAGGTCTATGGGGTATGAAAAAGAGCCAGAGGATGACAATCTAAGGCAATCTATTTATAACATTGCAGAAGACCTTGTAAAGAGGGAAATAATACTTGACAGGTTCTCGGATATTGAGGGTATTGAAGTGGGGGATGAGGAGTTAAAGGAGGAGATTTCAAAGAGGGCAAAAGAGTACAATATGTCCGTGAAAAAATATGAAGAAGAACTTAAGAAAAGGGGAGAACTTGATAGCCTTAAGAATGTTATAAGAAGAAGGAAAGCCATGGACATGATTAAGAAACTCGTTAATGTGGAGGTGGTTTTAGAATGAGTGATAAAAAGAGAACAAAAGAGATAATTTCTCAATACGTTCCCATTGTTATTGAACAGACGGGTAGAGGAGAGCGCGCCTATGATATCTATTCAAGACTTTTAAAGGACAGAATAGTTTTTATAGGCTCTGCCATTGATGATTATGTTGCAAATTTAGTGACAGCACAACTTCTATTCTTAGAGGCTGAAGACCCTCAAAGGGACATATTCCTATACATAAATTCACCTGGTGGCTCTGTTACTGCAGGGCTTGCTATATACGATACCATACAATACATATCACCCGATGTTTCAACAATATGCATTGGTATGGCGGCTTCTATGGGCGCTGTTTTGCTTGCGGCAGGTACAGAGGGCAAAAGGTATTCCCTCCCACATTCAAGGGTTATGATACATCAACCATGGGGGGGTGTTCAGGGGCAGGCTATTGATATAAAGATACATGCAGAGGAGATTATGCGTATAAGGAAAATGCTCAATGAAATCCTCGCACGCCATACTAAAAAACCAATTGAGGTAATAGAAAAGGATACAGATAGAGAGTTCTTTATGTCGGCAGAGGAGGCAAAAGAGTATGGTATTATAGACCAGATCATCACATCAAGGAGGAACAAGGATAATGCCAAGAAAGAAAAGTGAGCCTTCTTGCTCTTTTTGTGGTCGGCCACAGAGTCAGGTGAATAGGCTTGTAAAGGGTATAGGTGATGTATATATCTGTGATGATTGTGTAAAACTCGCCTATAATGTTATACAAGATGAGGAGGATACAAGGAGAAAATTTAAAACCTTCCATCTTCCGACGCCAGGCGAGATTAAGGATTTTCTTGATGAGTATGTTATTGGACAGGAAAGGGCAAAAAAGGTTATATCAGTAGCGGTTTACAATCATTACAAGCGACTGAAATATCCTCAAAAGGATATAGAACTTGAAAAGAGCAATGTTTTACTCATAGGCCCGACAGGTTCTGGCAAAACACTCATAGCAAGGACACTTGCCAAACTCTTAGATGTTCCATTTGCTATTTATGATGTAACTTCTTTAACAGAGGCAGGTTATGTTGGAGAGGATGTAGAGAATATCTTTGTGAGGCTCCTTCAGGCGGCAGATTACGACCTTGAGCGCGCTCAGATGGGTATAGTATATCTTGATGAAATTGATAAAATAGCGAAGACTGCTGGAGAAAATCCTTCCATTACAAGGGATGTTTCAGGTGAAGGCGTACAACAGGAACTATTGAAAATGCTTGAGGCAAACGTTGTTAATGTACCTCCAAAGGGTGGAAGAAAACACCCAGAACAACCATTCATAAGTTTCAATACAAGGGATGTCCTTTTTATTATGGGTGGTGCCTTTGTAGGGCTTGAGAATATTATCAAAGAACGCCTTGGAAAAAGGGCAGTGGGATTTCTAAGTGACGAGAGTAAGGAAGAAAAAAGTGAAAAACATTTACTGAGTTATGTAGAACCCCATGACATCATTAAGTATGGTTTTATTCCTGAATTTATTGGGAGAGTACCTGTAATAACCACGCTTGACCCACTTGGTAAGGAGGAACTCGTAAGGATCCTCACTGAGCCCAGAAATGCCGTAGTAAAACAGTTCAAAAGGTATTTTGAGATGGAAGGCGTTGAACTCGTTATTGAAAAATCGGCGCTCTATAAAATAGCAGAAATAGCAATTCAAAGGGGTACTGGTGCAAGAGGTTTAAGGTCTATATTAGAAAACGCGCTTTTAGATACAATGTTCAAACTACCTTCAATGAAGGGTGTGAAAAAAATTATAATTGATGATAAGGTAATAGCAGAAAATGCATTACCATTAATTGTTAAAAAAAGAAATATAAAGAAAAAGGCAAATGAGTGAAACAAAAATATACCCAGTTATTGTTGTGAGAGACATGGTCCTGTTCCCAAAACAGGTCCAGCACATTGTAATAGCAAGGCCATTTTCACTTAAAGCGGCGAGGGAGGCACTTTCAACCAATCGTGAAGTCGTACTTATTCCTCAAAGGGATGTAAAAATTGAAATCCCTACAGTAGATGACCTGTACGATGTTGCTACACTCGCGCAGTTTTTACAGTATTCCACACCTTCTGATGGAAGCATAAGGGGAATAGTACTTGGTTTACATAGGTTGAAAATCCACCGTGTTTTTACCGATGAAGATGGCGTTTTTCGCGTTGAGGGAGAAGTGGATGACCCTGTTATAGTGGATAAGGATAATGTGAAAGATAAGGTGCAAATTCTAAGAAAATATGTGACGAAGTTTAGCCAATTTATATCTCAAACCTCAATATTAGAGAGGTTCAATGAGGATGATCCTCTCGTTGCAATAGGTGAGGTGCTCTCTCTTCTGTCTATTAAGATAGAGGATAGAGTAAACCTTTTAAAAATAAATACACAGGATGAACTCTTAGACAAAGTATTAGAATTAATTATTACAGAAATAAGGCTCAATGAGATAAGTATAAATATAGAAAAAAGGGTACGAGAGAACATTGAGAAGAATCAGAAGCAATTCTATTTGAGGGAAAAACTCAAGGAAATACAGAAGGAGTTGGGAGAACGTGAAAGTGAGGTCGGGGCACTTGAGGAGAAGATAAAGAAGGCGAGGTTGCCAAAAGCAGTAAAGAAAAAGGCATTGGAAGAACTCGGTCGCCTTAAAATACTCCCTACGATGTCCCCAGAATATGGTGTATCAAGGACCTATCTTGATTGGCTACTTACACTCCCATGGAATAAGCGTTCAAAGGATAACCTTGACATAAAACATGCAAAAGAGATATTGGATAGTGACCATTATGGGCTTTCTGAACAAAAAGATAGAATTTTAGAGTATCTTTCAGTTTTCAAACTGCGTGGAAAAACAAAGGGTGAGGTAATATGCTTTGTCGGTCCTCCAGGATCAGGCAAAACTTCACTTGCAAAGTCCATAGCAAGGGCGCTTGGAAGGAAGTTTGTTCGTATTTCTCTTGGTGGGCTACATGATGAATCTGAAATAAGGGGTCATAGGAAGACCTATGTAGGTGCAATGCCTGGTAAGATTATACAGAACATAAAGAAAGCAGGGACCAAAAACCCAGTTTTCTTACTTGATGAGATTGACAAGGTGGGAAAGGATTGGAGAGGAGACCCTTACGCAGCACTCATGGAAGTCCTTGACCCGGAGCAGAATAATGCTTTTCAAGATAACTACCTTGAGGTAGATTTTGACCTTTCAGAGGTAATTTTCATCACAACAGCCAACTTTGTATATACCATCCCCAAGCCCCTCCTTGATAGAATGGAGGTTATAAGGCTAAAAGGCTATCTTGATTTTGAAAAACTCAATATTGCAAAAAAGCATCTTATACCCAAGAAATCAGAAGAGTTGGGTATCAAAGAAGGTATCGTGGAGTTCACTGATGATGCCATTTGGGAGATTATAAGGTCTTATACGCGTGAGGCCGGTGTAAGGGAACTTGAAAGGCAGATAAAGAGGGTATTAAGAAGGGCAGCAAGAAGATATGTTGAAAATGGACAAAAAACCATTGTTACAAAAGACAATTTAAAAGACTTTCTCGGCATACCAAAGTATAGAAATATGTTGGCAGAGAAGGAACTGCCTGTTGGCGTAGCATACGGACTTGCATGGACAGAGTATGGAGGTGAAATCCTCAGTGTAGAATCGAGGAAAATGAAAGGCAAGGGAAAGTTAGAACTTACAGGTCAACTTGGTGATGTCATGCAGGAATCAGCGAAAACCGCATTGAGTTTCATAAGAAGCAATTATGAAAAATTCGGACTTGAAGACAATTTTTATGAGCAAATAGACCTACATATCCACATTCCAGAAGGTGCAATCCCAAAGGATGGTCCCTCAGCAGGTACAGCGCTCCTTGCATCAATGCTTTCAACCCTTACAGGTAAGAAAATAAGGGGCAGTATTGCTATGACAGGTGAAATAACCCTTTCAGGCAAAGTATTGCCCGTTGGCGGGCTTGATGAAAAGTGCCTTGCAGCCAAGAGGGGAGGGATAAAAGAGATAATTGTTCCAAAAGAAAACGAAAGAGAAATAGAAGAGTTAAAAGAAGAAGTAAGAGAAGGTATGCATTTTCACATGATAGAGACCCTTGATGAGTTTGTCCAGATTGTTTTCCCGGACAGTAAATGACAACACCCAAAAAAGAGAGAGGTATCAAAAAAGAGCGTGTGCTCCTTGTATCGTTGATAAACGATTCTGCCAGAAGATACAAGGCACTTAATCGATTTGAAGAGTTGGAAGGCCTTGTCAAGACAGCAGGTGGCGAAGTATTTGAAAAAATACTTCAGATAAGAGAAAATATAGACCCATCTTATTATATTGGAAAAGGCAAGGCTCATGAGATAAAGGATATTGTAAAGAAATTTCATATTGATACTGTACTTTTTGATACAGAACTTACACCTGCGCAGCAAAGGAACCTTGAAGAACTAATAGGTGTAAAAATAATTGACAGAAATATTCTTATAATGGATATATTTGCCCTTCATGCAAGGACAAAAGAGGCAAAGATACAGGTTGAACTTGCCCAACTAAAATACAGGCTCCCAAGGCTCACAGGTCTTGGCGTAGAACTTTCAAGGCTCGGCGGTGGAATAGGCACAAGGGGACCTGGAGAACAGAAACTTGAGGTACAGAGAAGGAGGATAAAACAACGCATTCAACGCCTTGAGTGGGAACTCAAATTCATTGAAAGGGTTCGTGATGTGCAATCAAAAAAACGCAAGGATGTTTTTAAGATTACACTCGTAGGATATACAAATGCAGGCAAAACCACGCTTATGAACCTTTTATCAAAGGAACATTTAAAGGTTGATGGCCTATATTTTTCCACTATTGATGCAACAACAAGGAAGTTTTACATAGACAGGAATCATAGAGTAGTGCTTTCAGATACAGTGGGCTTTATTGAAGACCTACCTCCACATCTTGTGGCTTCCTTCCGCTCCACTTTAAAGGTGGCAATGGATGCAGACCTCTTAATCCATGTAGTAGATGTATCAAGGCCAGGGGTTGATGAGAGGATACAGGTTGTAGAGCAAACATTAAATGAAATAGGATGCAGAGATAAAAAAAGGTTAATAGTATTCAACAAAACAGATTTAGTGCTCTGGGATACCATTTTATTAAGATACAAAGATAGATACCAGAACTCCATCTTAGTTTCAGGCAAAAGCGGAGAAGGCATAGACAAACTCAAAGAAACTATATTACGGCATATTACAGTAATATAGAAAAAATTTTAGAGGTAAAGAGAAAAGAAAATAACTTACCTTTATTGTAATGTGGAGCGATTTTATTTCTTCTTTTCGTTTTGTTCCTTTAATCAATTGAAATATCAAAGAATTCAGCAGTTTCAATGGATGTAAGGCAAGTTTTTTATAGCCTTTTTGCTCCATTTTCATTACTTTCTAATCGTTTTAATTCAATCAAAAAAGTTTATGAAGTTCGGACATTTTAATCTTGACCTTAAAATGAACATCAAACTTCTTATAATGATTTTTTTCATAAGTCTTCCACATAATAACATTATACCTCATGCATCTTGTTTTTTCAAACAAATGGCATATCTTAGAAATAGCCTTAAAAAATGATGTATTTACTTTAAATGGGAATTAGTTTCTTTTAAAAAACCTTATCTTTTCCTTCAGTACCCTTAAATGGCAAACCTTGCAGAGAAGATAAGGGAAGGCCTCTAATAATGAACGCTAAGAATTATTGATTTTTTTAAGG
>CAJXJZ010000020.1 GCA_913055745.1 uncultured bacterium
TACGAAAACAGATAGCAGACCTAAAATCCCTTCTTTTAGACATAAAAGAAAAATTGGAAGGATAAATTGAAGAGATGTAAATTTTATAAAGGCGGAATAGAAAGTGGTGCCTATATTGAGGTGGTATTCTTATCACTTTTGGCAAAAGAGCCTTCTTATGGGTATAAACTCATAGAGGACGCTTCAAAGTTTGGCATACCATCCGAGGTATTGGAAAAGGGCATTGCTTACAGAATACTTAGAAAACTTGAATATTTTGGTTTCGTTAATTCTCATTGGGTCACAGAGGAATCTGGTATGCCAAAGAGAATGTACACAATAAATAAGGCTGGCATGGATATGCTCAAGAAATGGTATAAAGATGCAGAGCAATACATAAATAATCTCATCAAACTAAGAGAATGGGTAAAAGATCTTATTGGTGAGCAGTAAGCCAGTCCTTTCCATATCCAAAGTCCACCTTCAAAGGCACCTCTAAACGGGTTGTATGTTCCATTATGACTTTCACTCGTTGGGTAAAGTATTCTATTATATCTTCTTTCACTTCAAAAACCAGTTCATCATGCACCTGTAAAATCATATACGCATCAAGATGCTCACTCTCAATAAAGTTTTCTACATCAATCATGGCCTTTTTTATTATGTCAGCGGCACTTCCTTGAACCGGTGTATTTATGGCAAGCCTCTTTCCCTGCTCTCTTATGTTTTTATTCTGGCTCTTAAGTTCTGGTATCCTCCTCATTCTACCAAAGATTGTTTTTGTATAGCCTTTTTCTTCTGTATCCTTTAAGACCTTCATAATCCACTCATTCACGCCGGGATAGATAGCGAAAAAGTTGTAAATGATACCTTGGGCCTCCTCCTGAGATATTGAAAGTTGTTTTGAAAGTCCATACGGTGAGATACCGTAAATTATACCGAAATTTACAGTCTTTGCAATACGTCTTTCAAATGCACTAATCTCATTAGGTGGCTTCTGAAAAATAAGGGATGCTGTCTGCGTATGTATATCAGCATCCTCTAAAAAGGCTTTTCTTAGGGTCTCATCCTGTGAAAGGTGTGCTGTGATTCTAAGTTCTATCTGTGAATAATCAAAGGATGCTATAAGGTAGCCTTCTGGCGCAATAACCACCTTTCTTATCTTCTTCCCTATGTCAGACCTTATGGGAAGGTTCTGAAGATTGGGATTGGAACAGGACAGCCTTCCTGTTGCTGTATGCATCTGATTAAAGGTAGGATGCACCCTATGCTCCTTATCTACAAGTTTAAAAAAGGGCTCAATGTATGTGGATTTTATCTTAAAGAGTTCGCGATAATCAAGTAAGAGTCTTACAAACTCGTGCTTTTGTTTTAACTTCTCTAATGTCTCCTGGTCTGTAGAATATCCTGTCTTTGTCTTTTTGATGACAGGGAGTTTTAACTCTTCAAATAAAACCTTGGAGAGTTGTTTTGGTGAATTTAGATTTACCTCTTTGCCTGCAATTTCATAGAGTTTACGCTTGAGTTTATCCAAGTCCTCATCTATATCGTTTTTAAGTTTATGGAGATACTCTGTATCAATAAGAGTTCCATGATGTTCCATAAGGGCAAGAATGCGTGCAAGTGGAAGTTCAATGTCTTTATAAAGGTCCAAAAGATGCATCTCTGAAAGTTTTTTTTCGTACTCTTCTTTTAGGGTGTGCACTAAAAAGACCCTCTGTTTTGCTCTATCTATTTCATTTTTTGCTGGTTTTGCAAGAAACTCCTCCATAAAAATCCTATCCAAACTGTAATTTCCACGCTCTGGCTCAATGAGATATAGAGCAAGTGGTAAATCAAATATAACCCCTCTTAACACGATGTCCTTTTCGTAAAGTTTCCGAAACTGCATCTTATAATCAAAAACATACTTTGGCACACCACTGTTTTCTAAAAGTGCCTTCGCTGATCTAAGAGGCACATTCTGTCTTTTGCCATCATTTAAAATGGCAAAGACTGTATCATCGTGAACATCAACAGATACGCCATCTATTGCATTAAATGGAAAACTTTGAGATTTACTAAACTCAGGTATGAATTCTTCTTTTGCAAGTGCTTTTAAGAGTTTTTCAAACTCAAAAAACTTCAGTATCTTTGCAAGTTTTTTTCTTTCTGGCTCTCTTAGTCTTATTTCATCTAAGTCAATATCTATATCTACATCATCCCTTAATAGCACAAGTTTTTTTGAGAAAAAGCAATCATCTTTGTATTTTATGAGTTTTTCCCTTATTTTACCGTCTATTTCATCTATGTGTGCGTAGATATCTTCAATGCTTTCGTATCTTTTCAAAAGTTCAATCCCTGTTTTATTGCCTATGCCTTTAACACCTGGTATGTTGTCAATACTATCGCCCACCAATGCAAGAAAATCTGCTATTTTTTCGGGTGGAACGCCAAACTTAAGAATGACTTTATTCCTATCAAACATTTCCAGATGGCTTGAAATACCCTGCACGACATAAACATTATCACCAACAAGTTGAAAAAGGTCTTTATCCTGTGTTGAGATATATATTTCAACATCATCCCTTGAATACTTTTTAACAAACGATGCTATAACATCATCTGCCTCAACTCCTTCTATCTCAAGAAACTTGATGAGATAGGCATCTAAAAGACCCTTTATGTACTGTATCTGCGTTTTTAATTCATCTGGTGGTTTGGGCCTTTGAGCCTTGTACTCTTTATAGAGTTCATGTCTAAAGGTCTTATGCGGTGCATCAAAAACAGCGAGTATATGCGAAGGCTCTATTTCATTTTTAAGTTTTTCAATGGAGTTTATAAAGGCAAATGGACCTGAGGTATTTATACCCTTTGAATTTATGAGTGGCCTTCTTATAAAGGCATAATAAGACCTAAAGGCCAGTGATGTTGCATCAATAAGTAAAACCTTTTGCATAATGTTGTGATTTTAAGGTATAAGAACTGGATATGAAAGCCTACATTTTCATATCCCTATGAAATGGTTTAACATTATTCACAGGAGGTAGATTATGGTAAGTGCATTTTTATTATTTTTTCAACTGTTTCAAGCGGAAGGTATTGTAAAAAACTTTAAAAAAATTGAAAATAACTATAGGATAGAGCATCTTACTCTCATCTCAAAGCGTGACGGCGAGATTAAAAGAAGAATGGCTGAACTAAACCATAGATATACCTATGAGAATTATCCTCCACTTCTCAAAGTGAGAGCATATGCAATGAAAAGAACATCAAAACAGCCCATTATCATCAGATTACTCGTCTTAAGAGTGGAATTTCAAAAGGAACAACCAGATGACCCTAAATCTACAGGGGATGGGACATTTAATTTAACAGGTAATGGCGAACCTATGATTTTGGGTACAGACTGCAGGGGAGACCCTATCTATAATCCCTATTATGACCCTCCACACGATTGGACATATTTTAATACGCTATCTGAGGCACTCTCTGACTATTACTCTGCCGCAACATACGGTAAGGTAAGAATTGAATGGGTTGTAAAACCTGATTCTGGACTTCCCCCTTATAAGGTGCCACATACAATGGGATACTATTCAGGATGGGGAGAAGACCCTGAACTTGGACTTGTAACCTTTTTAAGGGATGCGTTTGTTGCAGCGGATAAAGACACTTCTTTGCATTTTGAAGACCTTGACAATAATGGTATAAAGGATTATGAGGAAGGGGTTTTTGATAGATATGTTATATTTCATCCAGGTTCTGCATGGCAAACAGATGTAAATATGGACAGTCCCTATGATATGCCTGCGGTTACAGTGCCCGCTGGTGCAATTGAATACTATCTTGGTGTGCCATACATAATTCTAAATAATGGGAGAGATACTGTATACGATGCAGAGGTTATGTCTGAGACAATGAGTCAGGATGGGATGGATGTCAGGATAAATGGAACATTTTTTCATGAAACAGGCCATAATCTATTTTTCTACCCTGACCTTTATGATACAGAATATAACGGGTCTGGAGTTGGTGCATTTGGCATTATGACAACAGGTACTTATCTTTCTGCAGAGGGATTGCCATCTGGCGTTCTTCCACCATATCCGAATGCATGGACAAGATTATGGACTGATTGGATCTTAAAGTACATGTTTGGAGAAGGTTTTATTGATAATAGGGTGCTTAAAATACTTAATCCAACCCAGTTGCCTGATACGACACATCTTCTTCCTATTGAAGTAGGGATTGATAGTTTTGCTATTAGAAAAAATGGTCATCTTTATTATACTGTGCCATACTTTGCAGAAAACCCTTACAGGGGGACAAGGTTTTTAAAGGTACCTATAAATGCACATGAATACTATTTATTTGAGAACCTTGAGACAAACCTTGCTTTCAATGACACTATTGTTTGTGGGGATAGTGCACAGGTATTTGGAAAATGGAAAAACGGTATTTTAGTGCATTTCTTTGGTGAGAATGATTATCTTGAGCCAGCATCGGGTATACTTGCATGGCATGTTGATGATAGAATTTACTGGGAGAACTATGCCAACAACGAAGTAAATGCTGTAAGGCCCATGGCAGTAGATGTGGTTGAAGCAGACCATGTTCAGGACTTTGAAAAATGGACCGATCTTTCTCCCTATGCATACACATGGTTCGGCTGTCCATATGATACATATTTTAAGGGTAATAACACTGAACTTGCTCCATGGACAACACCATCTACCATGGATAATGAAAAAAATACAACAAACCTTGTATTTCAATTTCCTGATACTATTAGTGAAAACATGAGGGTTATTTCAAAGAGAACAAAAGACATAGATGGATTTCCTTTAAGGGTTGGATATGCAGTATTGGACAGTAATATAGACTATATGATATACAATGAGCCTTCCCGCTCTCTTATGGAGTTTGATTCTGTCTTTGCCATAATACAATCTATTTACAGAGATTCCTTAGATCTTATTACACTTGATACCATAAAAACAGACTCTTTCCTTCTATTTTCAGTGCTCACCAAGGAAGGTCATCTTATTTATTCAGATACCATTCATAATGAAAACCTTACAAGCGAGCCTGTCATCTTTAATAGGCATGACACCATATATATATCTTTCCCTACATTGGAGGGACAATTGCACCTTTATGCGATAACAAACGATACACCTTTGCATCTTTGGGATAAGCAAATTGGAAATGAAATAAGAGGGGTGGTCTCTTTTGGATATTTTAAAGATACCGCTTTCTTATTTGTTGGGGCAGAAGACCATAAATTGCATTTAATTGATTTAAATGGCCAAGAGCGCTCTTCATTCAGTCTTTCTGCGCCCCTGCGTTCTGGCACAGGGATAATGGATAAACTCATCTTCACTCAAACTGAAGATGGGGTTATATCCATAATGGATACAAGGGGCTCTGTGCAGCAGATTGGCACCTCTTATCCATCCCCGTATTATGCACCCTTTATTGCAACGAGATTTCCTGATACCCAAATAGGTTTCATATCATTAAAGGGTAATGGCAATATTGAGGCACTAAACATAAAAGGAAACATCTTATGGAAGAGGTCTTTTCCTGGCAATGTATCACCTTATATTGCCATAGGACATTATAAAGAAGGGACATTCTTTGTATTCTCAACCCAAGAGAGCATTTATGCCATAAACTCAAACGGTGCACTTTTGAGCGGTTATCCTATAACAATTCAAGATACAGATATAAATGGCATTATAACAGGCGATTTAAACAACGATGGACAGGATGAGATAATCGTTGCAGAAAACGAGCATGTGTTCGCCTATGATGTACAGGGTAAAGAACTTGAGGATTTTCCCCTTACAGCATCAAAGTATGCAAAGAGTATAATGCTTGTAAATTTAGACAATGATACATCGCAGGAACTTGCCTATATAACAGACGATGGATTCTTATTTGCACATGATTTAAATGTATCCTACTCATCTATGTCCCATATACATGCAAACCCTCAACATAATATGTTCGTTGACATTGAAAACACTAATGAGGGAAACAAAGAGAGTGGCCTCTCACTTTTATATGTTTATCCAAATCCCATAAAAAATGGTAAGGCAAAAATAAGATTTAAGATAGGTTATGCTGGCACAGGAAGAATTGATTTTGTGAATTACAACGGAAAACTCGTGCATACCCAAAACTTTACCTTTTATGGTAATACAGTAGAGGAGGTCCCACTTGATCTTTCTTCTCTTGAACCTGATTTCTACTTTCTTGATGTAAAGTTTAATGGAGAGGGGAAAAAGAATGAAAAAATTATCAAGATGTTCTTCTTATCAAAAGGAGAAAGAAGATGAAAAAGAGGATAGGCATTGTAACATCTGGAGGGGATGCACCTGGTATGAATCCACTTATTAGATACCTTACAAGGGCTTTATTGGAAAACGGCTATGATGTAGTTGGATTTAAAAGTGGATTTAAAGGATTAGCCAACAATATTCAATATCCACTCACTTATAAAAATGTTTCAGGGCTTTTAAAGGTTGGAGGTACGATACTTGGATCCTCAAGGTATCCTGAATTTAAAGAGAATAAGTCTGTAAGAGAAAAGGTAAGGGATGTACTCTCATCTGAAAATATTTTTGCCTTGGTGGTTGTAGGGGGAGACGGTTCTATGAAAGGAGCGCATGCGCTTTCCTTACTCGGTGTTCGCACCATCGTTATTCCAGGGTCAATAGATAACGACATCTATGGGACAGACCAAACCCTTGGCATGCACACAGCGCTCTCTACTATTATTGACGCTGTTGATAAAATAAAAGATACCGCATCATCCCATGATAGGACCTTTATCATAGAGGTAATGGGACATCGCTCTGGTTTTCTTGCTGTGGCCAGTGCCATTGCAACAGGTGCAGAAGGGGTATTTATCCCAGAGGTTGAAACAGATGTGGAAGAACTTTCCAAAAGGCTTAGAAAGAGATACGAGGAAGGAAGGCGTAATTCCATAATAATCGTTGCCGAGGGAAAGGCTTCTGCATACGATGTGGCAAAAATACTAAAGGAAAAAGACATAGGATATGAAATACGTATATCTGTTTTAGGTCATATTCAAAGGGGTGGCATCCCTGTATTCCATGACAGGATGCTTGCCTTTCGTTTTGCCATGGGAACGCTTAAGGCACTATCTCAAAATACATTCAATGTACTTGTAGGAACAAAGGGAAATGACATAGTATTTACACCACTTGAGGTTGCCACAAAAAAGAGAAAAACACTTTCAGAATTTCTTATAAACTCTGTATATACATTTAAATGGGAAGTTTAGATTACCTTTTTGAAGAACCCCTAAAATACTTTATAATTAAATAAAAGGAGGAAATTATGGCACTTGTAACAATGAAAGAAATTCTTGAAGATGCAGACAAAAGAGGTTATGGGGTTGGCGCTTTCAATATAAACAACCTTGAGTTTCTAAAGGCTATCGTACAGGCAGGTGAGGAGGAAAAATCACCTCTTATTATTGCAGTTTCAGAGGGTGCGATGAAATACGCTGGCGTAGAATATCTTTCCGAGATAGTGAAAATAGCGGCAAAGAATGCAAGCATACCCATTGCTCTTCATCTTGATCATGGAAAGCACTTTGAAAAGATTATGGCCACATTGAGAAATGGATTCACATCTGTTATGATAGATGCATCGGACAAACCTTACGAGGAGAATGTTAAACTAACAAGTGAAATCGTCAAGATAGCACATGCAATGGGCGTAACGGTTGAGGCAGAACTTGGTAGATTACTTGGAAAAGAGGATGAGGTACAAAGCGATGTTGCCATTTATACAGACCCTCAGGATGCAAAGAGGTTCGTAGAGGAGACAGGTGTCGACGCACTTGCCGTTGCTGTTGGCACATCCCATGGGGCTTATAAGTTTAAGGGAGAGGCTAAATTAGACATTGAAAGGATCAAAAAGATCAAAGAACTTGTTTCCATACCTCTTGTTTTACATGGTGCATCAGGCGTGCCAGCACACATAACAAAAGGGCTTAAAGAGGTTGGTGTTGATTTAAAGAGTGCAAAGGGCGTACCAGAAGAAGAAATCAAAAAGGCTATTGGCGCAGGAATAAGGAAGATAAATATTGACACAGACCTCAGGCTCTCTTTCCTTCTTGGAGTGAGAAGGTATATGGCAGAAAATCCAACCACATTTGATCCAAGAAAATACCTCGGTGCAGGCATGGAGATAGTAAAAGATACAGTAAAGAGCAAAATACAACTATTCGGTTCAGCAAATAAGGCTTAAAAATGGCTGAGAAAAAGGATGAAACCACTAAGAGGGAGGCTATAAAGAAGATGGAAAGAAGGAGTTTAAGGATAGCAGTTCTCACAGGCGGTGGTGACGCACAAGGTCTAAATGCAGCAATTGAAGGAATCGTGTATAGGGCTGAATACGGTGGGCATAGGGTTTTTGGATTTATTGATGGATGGAAGGGACTTCTTTTGGAAGAGTTTAGGGAACTTCGCAAGGAAGTAGTAAGGAATTCCTATTCTCAAGGGGGTACAATTATAGGAACATCAAGAACAAACCCTGTAAAAGATGAAGAAACAAAACAAAAGGCCATTAAAAACTTCAAAGAACTCGCCTTTGATGCAATAATAGCCATCGGTGGGGAAGACACCCTTGGTGCTGCTGCCAAACTCTATGAGGCAGGCATACCTGCTGTTGGTATACCAAAAACAATTGACCACGATGTGCTTGAGACAGAATACACCATAGGCTTTCAAACCGCTGTTTCCATCGTGGCAGATGCCATAGAAAAACTTGGAACAACTGCGAAATCACATAGAAGAATAATAGTAGTGGAGGTGATGGGAAGACACTCAGGATGGATAGCCCTATATGGTGGGCTTGCGGGTGGAGCCGACTATATCCTAATACCAGAGGTCAAACCCGATATTAACGATGTTGTGAGGGTAATTAAAGAAAAATACGGAAGAGGAGAACAGTTCGCTGTAATAGCGGTTGCAGAAGGCGTTAAACTTCCCAACGAAGAAGAAAAGAAAGTTAATATAGTTGATGAGTACGGACATGAAAAGGTAGGTGGTATTGCTGAAAAACTCGCTAAAATCCTCGAGAATCAAACAGGTTACCCTGCAAAACATGTAGTCTTAGGATACCTGCAGAGAGGGGGATCTCCAGTAGCAATAGATAGAACAACACCCATGCTCCTGGGCGTAAAGGCTGTTGAATTGGTAGAAAATGGAGATTTCGGCAAGATGGTTGCGATGAAGGGAAGTAGAGTCGTAGTAGTTGATTTAAAAAAGGTATCAGCAGGCATAAAACCTGTGCCAAGGGACCTTTACGAATTTGCGAGGCTCTTCTTTGACTGAGCATCCACTACTTCAAGATCTAAATCCAGAGCAGCGAAAGGCAGTAACCACCATTGAAGGGCCTGTTTTGGTTATTGCAGGCGCAGGTTCTGGAAAGACCCGTGTTCTTACCTATAGGGTTGCTTATCTTATAAAAGCACTAAAAGTCTCCCCTGAAAATATATTGGCTGTGACCTTTACCAATAAAGCTGCCAATGAAATGCGCGATAGAATTGAAAATCTTCTCCATATAAATACCAAAGGCCTATTCATAGGTACATTTCATTCTATATGTGTGCGTATCTTAAGGGCAAATATAGACTATCTGCCATACGATAAAAACTTTAGCATATTTGATAGGGACGACCAACTAAGGGTTGTTAAAAAAATCCTTGAAGAGATTAAGAGTAGAGAAACCCCGAAGAGATTGCTGAGACATATACAGAGAATAAAGGCTGGACAGGAACCCGAAACTGAGTGGCACTATGATTTCTATAAAAAGTACCAGCAAAAACTCCTTGAACTCAATGCAATGGATTTTGATGACCTCTTAATAAACACACGCAAACTCTTTGAGGAACATGAAAATGTAAAAGAGTTCTATGCTGATAAGTTCATGTACATACATGTTGACGAATATCAGGATACCAATAGAATTCAGTATGAACTTCTAAGGCACCTATCATCCAAACATAGAAACATATTTGTTGTTGGCGATGATGACCAGTCTATCTACAGTTTTAGAGGTGCCGACATAAGAAATATACTCCATTTTGAAAAAGACTTTAAAGATGCAAAGGTTATAAGACTTGAGAGGAACTACAGATCAACGAAAAACATCTTAAAAGCCGCAACTGTTCTCATTGCTAACAATACAATGAGGAAGGGTAAAACTCTATGGACAGATGGACCTTCAGGTGAAAAGTTAGTAGTACATGAATCTTTTGATGAAAGAGAAGAAGCAGAATATGTGGCAAGTAAAATAGAGGAATTTGGAAGACCGTTTTCAAATAACCTGGTACTTTATAGGACCAATGCACAATCTCGGGCATTTGAAGAGGTTTTTAACAAAAGGGGTCTCCCTTATATCATAGTAGGTTCCATCAAGTTCTTTGAGCGGAAAGAGGTAAAAGATCTCATTGCTTATTTAAAACTTATTGCAAATCCAAAAGACGACATTTCTTTTCTCCGTATAGTCAATACACCTCATAGAGGTATAGGTGCAAAAACAATGAAAACCCTATCTGACTATGCATTAACAGAGGGACTCCATCTTTTAGAAGCAATACCAGGTTTTGTTGAGTATACGGGTACAAAATATCTAAAACTCAAAAGATTTTACGATTTAATCAGCAAATACATAAAACTAAATGAAAAAAAAGAGGATGCTTTTTCAATCCTACATGATCTTATAAATACCCTTGAGTTTGCAGAATACATTAAAAAAACGTATTCTGGCCAGGAGGCTCGCGAAAAACTTGAGGGAAGATTAGAAAATGTTAATGCAATCCTTGGTATGGCTCAGGAGTTTGTTATAAATCAAAATAACCCAACACTTGAACATTTCTTGGAACACATCTCTGTCCAAACTGAACAAGATGATATGGAGATGCAACAAAAAGATAGAATAACAATAATGACCGTCCATAATGCAAAGGGACTTGAATTTGACAATGTATTTATTACAGGTCTTGAGGATGGAGTATTTCCCCACAAATCTGCACTATCTGCCACATACGAATTAGAAGAGGAAAGAAGGCTACTTCATGTTGCTATCACAAGGGCAAAAAAACGGGTTATAATGACATATGCAAGGGAACGCTCAATAAGGTTCGGGGAACTTCTCTTGCCGTCCAGGTTCATTGACGAACTTCCTGAAGATGTGGTTATTTTTGACTCAGTTTCCAAAAGATATAAAGAACAGAGAAAAGAAACAGAGGAGAAAGAGAGAAGAGTTCAAACAGAATTACATAAAGGGGATTATGTTTACCATCCTATGTTTGGAAGGGGGAGAATACTTGTAAAGAATGGAGATAAAGTCAAGGTTTTATTTATGGATGGGATTAAAAACCTTTCATTAAAATACGCAAAACTCGTAAAAAGTCAATAATATGCTCATCTCTGAATTTGATTTTGAACTCCCAAGGGATAGGATTGCCCAATATCCTAAGGAGAAGAGAGACGAATCCAAACTCATGATACTTCATTTCAAAACCGGAAAGATTGAGCACAGAATGTTTAAGGACATAGTAGAGCATTTAAACAAAGACCATATTCTTGTAATTAATAATACAAAGGTAGTAAAGGCAAGACTATTCTGTAATAGAGAAGATACTGGTGGAAAGGTTGAATTTCTACTTACTGGTATCGTTGATGATAAAACATTTATTGCTCTTGCAAATCCTGCAAGAAAAGCAAAAGTGCATTTACGTTTTAGATGTGGCAACGGCAGAGTTGAGGTTATAGAGTACATACCGAAAAAGAGGGTTTTGAAAATACTTTCAAAAGAGGATGTTCTTACCTTCTTAGAAAAATATGGGAGTGTACCACTTCCACCGTATATAAAGAGAAAGGCAACAGAAAAGGATGAGTTATGGTACCAAACAGTGTATGCTAAGAGAAAAGGCTCAATTGCGGCACCAACCGCAGGTCTTCATTTTACACCGCATATCTTAAATAAACTCAAAGAAAAAGGTGTTAATGTATTTGAAATTACATTACATGTGGGATTAGGTACCTTTAAACCTATAAAGACAGAAAAAGTAGAAGAGCACACGATGGATGTAGAGTATTACGAAATTGAGGAAGACATTGCCGAAAAAATAAAGAACGCTAAAAAGAGTGGCAAGAGCATTATAGGTGTAGGTACTACAACAACGAGAACCTTAGAGTCTTGGTCCTTTGATAACAAAAGACTTCGTGGTTATACAGACCTCTTCATTTATCCAGGGTATAAATATAAGGTAATTGATGGACTATTAACAAACTTTCATCTTCCAAAATCTACTCCCTTGCTTCTTGTATCTGCACTATGTGGAAAAGACCTTCTAAAGAAGGCATATAATGAGGCAATAAAAAGAAATTACAGGTTTTTCTCTTACGGTGATGCTATGCTTTTGTTAAATGATTAAAAAACGGGGCCAAGGCCCCGTCTTTTATATACCCTCTGTTAAAACCTTCTCTATTCTCTCAAGTGCCCAATCAATCTCTTCTTTGGAAATTACCAACGGTGGTGCAAACCTAATCACCTGCTCATGGGTTTCCTTGGCAAGAATACCTAAGTCTCTTAATTTTTCACAATACGGTCTTGCAGTTCCATATTCCTTTTTAATCTCAACACCTATAAGCAACCCTTTGCCCCTTACTTCCTTAACATAAGGGCTTTGTATCTTTCTTAGCCTATCCATAAAGTACTCACCAAGTTCATACGCCCTATCCGGCAGTTTCTCTTCTATTAACACATCCAACGCAGCCATACCAACGCGTGCTGCAAGTGGATTTCCACCAAAGGTAGAGCCATGATCACCAGGGGTAAACACATCCATAATCTCATCATCAGCAATAATACCAGAGACAGGATAGACACCACCACCGAGTGCCTTACCTACCACGATAATGTCTGGTCTTACATCCTCATGCCAAACGGCAAACATCTTACCTGTTCTACCAAATCCAGTTTGAATCTCATCTGCAATAAGCAAAACATTGTGCTTTTTCGTAATCTCTCTTACTTTTTTATAATAACCTTCATGAGGGACAATAACACCGCCTTCACCCTGAACAGGCTCAAACATAAAGGCAACAGTGTTTTCTGTAATCGCATTCTCCAGCGCATCTGGATCATCATAAGGTATTACTTTGAACCCAGGAGTAAATGGACCAAAGCCGTATTTATATTGGTCTTCTGTGGAAAAACTTATTATGGTTATTGTCCTTCCATGAAAGTTGTTAGCGCATACGATTATCTCAGCCTTATTTTCAGGAACCTTCTTTTTGAGGTACCCCCATTTTCTTGCCGCTTTAAGTGCAGTCTCTACAGCCTCTGCACCAGTATTCATAGGAAGGACCTTGTCATATCCTGCAAGTTCTGCGAGTTTTTTCAAAAAATCTCCCAAGACATTGTTATGGAAAGCACGAGATGTTAGTGTCAACAAAGAGGCTTGCTCCACTAATGCCTCAATAATCTTAGGATGTCTATGCCCCTGATTTAACGCTGAATATGCACTCAACATATCAAGGTATTTTTTACCTTCAACATCCCATACCCATACACCTTCCCCCTTCTCTATTACCACATCAAGTGGATGGTAATTGTGTGCACCATACTTTTCTGCTATTTCTATATAATCCTTCGTGCTTCTCATAAACTCTCTCCTTTTTTATTTAAGGTATGCAAGTTGTCCACACGCCCCTTTAATATCCCTACCCTTTGACTTTCTAAGTGTTACAGTCGCCTTTAACTTGTATAGTTTTTTTAAAAATTCCTCTGTTTCCTCTTCTGTTGGTTCTCTAAACGGAGAACCTTTAAAAGTGTTATAAGGAATAAGGTTTATTTTGCAAGGGATACCTTCTATAAATCTCTTAAGTGCTTTTATATCTTCGGGCGTGTCATTAAAACCTACAAGATGAATATATTCAAAGGTTACCCATCTCTTCTTTACCTTATAATAGTCCATCACCGCTTTTCTTAGTTCAGAAAGGGGATATCTTTTGGCAATGGGCATTATTTTTTCCCTCTTCTCCTGTATAGCGGTATTTAAGGAAACAGCGAGTTTTACTTGTTTCCCATATTCCAATAGCCTATATATGCCAGGGACTATTCCTGCAGTTGATACAGTAATCTTTCTTGCCCCTATCCTGAAGGCATCGTTTTCTTGTAAAAGGTCTATAGCATCAAGAACATTATCCATATTCAACATCGGCTCTCCCATTCCCATAAAGACTACATTCGTTATACGTTCTCCTGTATAGTTTTGAATAAATCTAACCTGCTCAAGTATCTCCCAAAATTCAAGATTCCTCTTATATCCTAACTTACCTGTTGCACAAAATGTACACTTTAAAGGGCAACCCACCTGCGAGGAGACACATACGGTTCTTCTTTTCCCATCAGGAATAAATACAGATTCCACCTCCGCACCGTCTAAGAGTAGCAAAAGAAACTTTATGCTTTTGTCATGGGATGACCGTTTTATAGACAGAGGTTTGGCGGAATAAACAAAATAATCTTCAGAGAGTTTTTTCCTTAAAGACAGGGGGAGATCAGAAAATTTCATTATGTCCGTCTCCCCCTTTTGCCAAAGCCACCTTATAATTTGTGTAGCCCTATATACCTTCTCTCCAATTTCTGATAAGTACTTTTCAATATCAGACCTTTTCTGTGCCCTTAGGTTTAAGACACGTTTGCGGGTTCGAATATCCATACAGTCTTTTTCCTTGGCAATCTCTCTATTTCTATTTCTGATGTACCAAGTTCATCCACCTTGTATCCATACTGCTCTGCCCTACTTGTAAACCCACTAACATCTGAAATGGGTAAGTCAACATAAGGGGTTTTATAGTGCACAGGTACTACAACTAGTGGATCGAGTTGATCTATTACCTGCCATGCATCCTCTGCATCAATGGTAAAATATCCGCCAACAGGAATAATAAGAATATCAACAAGACCTATCTCTCTCACCTGATCATTGGTAAGGACATGTCCAAGGTCGCCCAAATGCACGAGTTTTGCACCAGAAATCTCCACTGAGAATATCATGATACTACCCCTTAGTGCACCATGTGCCTTATCATGGAATGCTGGTATGCCCTTGAACTTTATTCCATTTACCACCTTTTCGCCTTCTGCCTCTACTAACACAGGATTACCCGGGATCTCTTTCCATCCCGCATGGTCCATATGTCCATGGCTTACAGTAACAATATCAGCAATATCTTCTATAGGTTCATAGTTTATTGCGCCATCAAGAGCACCTTTTTTATATGGATCCATTATTATCTTAACCTTACTGTTGGATATGAGAAATGAGGAATGTCCATAGTATTTTACTCTCAATATATCTGTGAGTCTTATACCCCTCTCTTCTGGAGCAATCCTTGTGACCGATTCTGCTTCAGGCTCCTCGCTTGGTCTCTCCTCTACTGTAACACCCTCCCCTACAGGTTCTTCCTCTACCACTTCATTGCCTTCATCTTTTGAAAGTCCTTCAATATGCTCATCTATATTATCTTCAAGTTCAAGTTCTGGCTGTTCGGCTGCAGGTTCTGGCTCTGTGGTAGTGGAAGGTGTAGAGGAGTTCATTGATGCGTTTTTAATCTCCTCCACCTGTTTTTTTAACTCTTCAATGGTGGTTTTAAGCTCGCTTACTACACTGTCAAACCTTTCTCCAAGAGACTCCTCAACCTTCTTTTCTATTACCTGGCGCACAATAGCATCAATATCCTTCATTGCATCTTTCAAAACTTTACTACCTTCGCGCTCTATTTGCTCCCTTAAGGCCTCTTTTGCCGCCTGCGTAAATGCATCCCTACTCGTTGCAAGATAATTCATAAATTGCAGTTTTATCATATCTCTGAAATCACCACTTTTTAGGAATTCCTCTATGTTCCTTGTTATATCTCTTTCCTTTTTCTCGGTTATAATAGACTTCACCTTGTCTTCAAGGACATCTGTAAGAAAATCCTGATGTACTGATATCCAGTTTATTATTTCCTGTGATATTTTTTCCTGTGTATCTTTGGATTTTATTGCTTTCTCAATTGTATTTTCAAACTCGTTTTCCTTTTGGCCTACTTTTTCTTTTATAATCTCATCCAGCCTCTGTTCAAGTTCACTCTGTTTGCTCTTTGCTATTTCTTCTGCCCTATTCTTAGTCTCTTCTGCTATTTCATTACTATGTACATTCTCATCTATAGCATTTTGGACCTCATTGAGTTTTTCATTCTCCTTTGTTTCAATCTCCTGGTTTATTCTGCTTTTTAGTTCCTCTATCCTTGATGTAAGTTCATCTATGGTATCTTTTATGTAAGAGGATATAGATTCCTCTATGATCTTTTGTACTTCTTCATACAACCTATCCCTTTCTTCCATTTCCACTTATATCACCCCCTAAAAAACTCCTCTAATACATCCCTTAAGTCGGGCTTACCTATTTCTTGAAGCTCATAATAAACCCTTACGAAGGGCTTGTTTAAATTAAGTATTCTTCCAAGATTAATAGGGGTTGCAACAACAACAAGATCAGAGGGCGTACGATTAATAGTTTCTTCAAGTTCCTTAAGTTGTTTTTCAGAATACCCCATTGCCGGCAATAATGTACCTATATGTGAATATTTAGCGTAAACTTCTCTTATTGAACCTACGGCATACTCCCTTGGATCTACAAGTTCTACTGCCCCATATTTCTCGGCAGCAACGACTCCTGCGCCATATTCCATGCCGCCATGTGTAAGAGTGGGACCATCTTCTATCACTAAAACCTTTTTGCCAAATATCTTTGATGGGTCATCTACAGAAATCGGTGAGGCTGCCTCAATAATCTTTGCCGTGGGATTCAATGACCTTACATTTTCCCTGACTGTTTCCACATCTTCTGGATATGCTGTATCAATTTTATTGATTACCACGACATCTGCAAGGCGTACATTTGCCTCCCCTGGATGATAAGTAATTTCATGATTTGGCCTATGTGGGTCCACCACAACAATGTGTAAGTCTGGCTTGTAGAAAGGAAGGTCGTTATTGCCACCGTCCCATAGAATAACATCTGCTTCTTTTTCAGCCTCCCTTATTATTTTTTCATAATCAACACCTGCATAAACAACATTCCCTCTCTGGATATGGGGTTCATACTCTTCTCTCTCTTCTATGGTACAATTGTATTTATCAAGGTCTTCAAGGGTTTCAAATCTCTGTACCACTTGCTTTGTCAAATCACCATAAGGCATGGGATGGCGAATAACAACGGTTTTCTTATTTAGTTCTTTAAGTATTTCTGCCACCCTTCTTGTTGTCTGACTCTTTCCTGAACCCGTTCTTGCAGCACATATTGAAATAACAGGCTTTTCTGACTTAATCATTGTATGTTCTGTGCCCATGAGCCAAAAATCTGCTCCCCTGCGAATGGCACGGGATGCCCTGTGCATAACATACTCATGAGATACATCAGAATAGGCAAATACTACTATATCAACCTTTTTCTCCTCAATAATCTTTTCCATATCATCTTCAGCATAAATAGGAATCCCATCGGGATAGAGTTTGCCTGAAAGTTCAGGAGGATATCTTCTTCCTTCTATATCCGGTATCTGTGTGGCCGTAAAGGCAACAACTTCATACTCTTCATTGTCTCTAAAATATGTGTTGAAGTTATGGAAATCACGACCTGCTGCACCCAATATCAATACTCTTTTTTTTGCCATCTTTACCTCCTTGGTTTTATGCTTTCTTTAATGCCTCTTCAAAAATTTCAAGAGCAACATCAATCTCTTGTTTATTAACAATAAGGCTTGGTGCCCATCTTATTGCACTTGGCCCAGCGCCAAGCAATAAAAGCCCCATACCGAATGCGTCGTTAACAATTCTATCTCTGAGGGCAGTATTGTGTTCCTTAGTTTTCCTGTCTTTTACTATGTCAACACCAATCATAAGCCCCTTGCCACGAACATCACCAATAAACTCATATCTTTCCATAAGTTTTTTCAAATTATTTAAAAGATAATCACCCATTTTGGCCGCATTGTCTATAAGACCATCTTCAAGAAGTTCTATGGTCTTAATGGCAGCCATACACGAAACAGGATTGCCACCAAATGTGCTTGCATGTGCGCCGACACTCCAGTCCATAATAGAAGACTTTGCAATCATTGCACCGAGCGGGAACCCAGAGGCAATACCTTTAGCAACGGTAACTATATCAGGGATAATACCAAAATGCTCTATTGCGAACATTTTTCCTGTACGCCCCATACCTGCTTGGACTTCATCATCAACCAATAGAATGCCATACTTTTCAGCAAGATTTTTGAGTTTTTTAAAGAAATCATCCGGTGGTACTATGTATCCTCCCTCACCCTGAATAGGCTCAAAGAAAATCGCAGATACTTCTTCAGGGTCCACTAACTTTTTAAACACGATATTCTCTATATAGTCAATGACAACATCGGACACTTTATCACTCTCAACGCCAAATGGTGTCCTATAAGGGTCTGGATAAGGAATATGAATAATGCCAGGCACCAAAGGAGAAAACCCTTTGTGGTGTATACTTTTAGACCCTGAAAGGCTCATAGCAGCATAGGTTCTACCATGAAAAGACCCAATAAAAGAAAGCACATAAGGCCTCTTTGTATGAAAACGAGCGAGTTTAAACGCTGCCTCGTTAGCCTCCGCTCCTGAATTTCCAAAGAATACCTTTCTGTTCTGTGCTCCTGGAACAATCTCAGCGAGTTTTTCGGCAAGCATAATCTCAGCAGGATAATAAAAATCAGTGCCAGACATATGTATGAGATTTTTCATCTGTTCTAAGGCAGCCTCTACAATCTCTGGATGCACATGTCCTGTGGCAAGAACAGCAACACCAGCAGTCATGTCAAGGAACCTATTCCCATCAACATCATAAACCCATACTCCCTCCCCCCTCTCCAAAACAGCAGGATAACTTCTTGTATAGGAAGGGGAGATAAATCTTTTATCCATTTTAAGCCACTTTTTTGCCTTAGGCCCAGGCAACTCTGTTTTTATATTAGGTCTTTGCAATTCTCACCTCACTTTTTCAAAAAGTTTATTTTGTTAAAATATAGTTTAATGCTTTAACTCTGGATAGTCAAAATGAGCACTGAAAAGTTGTAATTTTGGCGTTCATGAAACACTTAGATGTTTTCCATAAAGTGCATTTGATTGAATAACCAAGCATCATTCCATATAATTTATTTCAATAAGAAAAGGAGGTATATTATGCCATTTTTAACTGCTGAAGGTCAAACTTACTCAAAAGGGCTTGAAAATGTAGTTGCCGCCATATCCGCCATATCAGCAATAGATGGGAAAGAGGGCATACTTATTTACCGTGGGATTGATATAGAGGCCCTCGCAAAACATTCTAACTTCGGTGAGTCCAGTTATTTACTACTTTTTGGGGATCTTCCTAACAAGCATGAACTTGAACACTTTTGCGCTGACCTATTCGGAGCAAGAGAATTGCCAGAAAATGTTGTAAATTGTCTTAAATCACTTCCTCCTGATCCACATCCCATGGACATCCTAAAACTCGCTTTAGCACATGCAGCCCTCTATGATCCTGACAAGAATAGGATGAACAGAAAGGCAAAGATCAGAAAGGCAATAAGGATAATCGCACAACTTCCAACCATTACGGCTTTTTATCACAGAGCAAGACAGGGGAAGGAATTTATCATGCCAAATCCTGAACTTGACCATGCAGCAAACTTCTTATATATGCTATCGGGTAAAGAACCAGACCCAGAGGATGCAAAGATTTTTGATATAGCGCTCGTTCTACATTTAGATCATGGGCTTAATGCCTCAACATTCTCAGCACTTGTCACTGCATCAACCCTCTCTGATATGCATTCTGCAATAGTCTCTGCTATAGGTACATTGAAAGGCCCGCTTCACGGTGGGGCAAATGAAAGGGTTCTTGATATGTTGGAAGAGATTGGGAGGCCTGAAAAAGCAGAAAAATACATAATGAACGCTCTCAAAGAAAAAAGAAAGATTATGGGCTTTGGGCATAGGGTTTACAAAACCATGGACCCACGCGCCAAAATACTTAAAGAATACGCCATAAAACTTTCTGACAAATACAACGACAGAAGGCTTATTGATATAGCCCTTAAAGTTGAAGAGGTAATGAAAAGGGAAGTAAGTAAAAAGGGCATATATCCGAATGTTGACTTTTATTCAGGTATCGTTTATAAGTTCCTCGGTATACCAAAAGACCTATACACTCCAGTGTTTGCCATTGCACGGGTTGTTGGATGGACTGCGCATGTTCTTGAGTATACAGAGGCCAACAGGATATTCCGCCCAAGAGTCCTCTATAATGGTCCAATTGATAGAGAATACATACCCTTAGAACAAAGACCATAGGAGCATCTTATGAAATGTCCAAACTGTGGTAAAGAGATAGAAGAAGACTTTGTCTTTTGCCCTTATTGTGGAACACCTCTGAAAGAAACGACAAAGGAAGCGCTTGCAAGAAAAGCATGGAGATCAAGAGCCAAAAGCAAATTAAGAGATGCTATATCTTATTGCGAAAAAATTGAAAAAAAGGACGCTGATAACTTAAGGAACCTCGGCGAAATGTATTACCTATTGGGAGATATGGACAAGGCCATTAAATACTTTAAAGAATCCATTGACATTGAACCCAATCTACCTGATACATATTACGACTTAGGCATTGCGCTTTACCGAGCAGGAAGGCTTAAGGATGCTGTCCAGAACCTTGAATACTGCCTTAAATTAAATGAAGACTTCGTTATGGCACACTACTGGCTTGGCATTGTATATTACCACAGAGGAAACCTCAAAAAATCCATTGACAATTTTCTAAAACTTATAAAAAAGAACCCATCCTCAAAGGTTGCAAACTACCATCTTGGCATTGCTCTTTTAGCCCAGGGCAGATACAAAGATGCGATTTTCTACTTCAATGAACTTTTAGAGGTTGATGAAGGGGATGCAGCACTTTACTACCACATTGCCAATGCATATTTCCATGTATATGATTTGAAAAACGCCATAAAATACCTTAAGAAAGGTCTTGAAATAAACCCTGAAGATGAGAGATCAAAGAAACTCCTTCAGAGGATTATGGATATAATGGATGTAAAGTAAAGGAGGCATTATGGGTCTTGGTATAGCACAAAAGATAATTAAAGCCCATCTTTTAGAAGGCAAGATGGAAAAGGGCGAAACCATAGGTATCCGTATAGATCAGACACTCACCCAGGATGCTACCGGAACCATGGTATATCTCGAGTTTATGGCGCTTGGCGCAAAAAGGGTAAAAACACAACTCTCTGTCAGTTATGTTGACCATAATACCTTACAGACCACATTCAGAAATGCAGATGACCACCTATTTTTACAGACAGCGGCATCAAAGTTTGGCGTTTATTTTTCCAGGCCAGGAAATGGTATATGCCATCAAGTCCATTTAGAGAGATTTGGGGTGCCAGGTAAGACATTGCTTGGCTCTGATAGTCATACACCTACCCAGGGTGGGCTTGGTATGCTTGCCATTGGAGCAGGTGGACTTGATGTAGCGCTTGCAATGGCTGGAGAACCGTTTTATCTTAAGATGCCTGAGATTATAAAGGTTGAGCTCAAGGGCAGGCTCCAACCATTTGTGGCAGCAAAGGATGTAATCTTAGAACTTTTAAGAAGGCTCTCTGTAAAAGGAGGCGTGGGCAAGATATTTGAATACACTGGAGAAGGTGTAAAAAGCCTATCAGTGCCAGAGAGGGCAACTATAACAAACATGGGGGCAGAATTAGGTGCAACCACCTCTATCTTTCCATCAGATGAGAACACTTACCGGTTTTTGAAAGCACAAAAAAGAGAAAGGGACTTTTCTCCCTTACAACCAGACCCGGACGCTGCATACGACGATGTAATAGAGATAAACCTGAGTGAACTCGTTCCACTCATAGCAAAACCGCACATGCCAGACAATGTCGTACCTGTATCTGAACTTGAAGGCACAAAGGTCCATCAAGTAGCAATAGGTTCATGCACCAATTCGTCACTCAAAGATATTATGACTGTAGCCCATATGCTAAAAAATCAACGGGTACATCCATCAGTATCAGCAGCACTTGTGCCAGGATCAAGACAAATCCTAAAAGAAATTTCTAAAAATGGTGCCTTAGAGATACTCGTATCAGCAGGCGTAAGGATACTTGAGTCTGCCTGTGGACCATGTATTGGCATGGGTTTTGCGCCACCATCAAAGGGTATATCGCTTAGAACATTTAACAGAAACTTCCTTGGCCGCTCCGGGACAAAGGATGCAGGCATATATCTGGCAAGTCCGGAAACAGCCGCAGCCGCCATAATAACCGGAGAGATCACAGACCCAAGGAAATTGGGGATAGAGCCTTATATATTTGAACTTCCAGAAGAGTTTGCCATAGATGATCAGATGATTTTACCCCCTTCTCCTCTTCCTGAAACAGTAGAAATCAGAATGGGACCAAACATAAAACCATTCCCTGAAAATGAGCCCCTTGGGGAGAAAATAAAGGGTGAAGTCCTTATAAAGGTCAAAGATGATATAACAACAGACCATATCCTTCGGGGTGGTGCAGAGGTTCTACCATTAAGGTCCAATATACCAGAGATATCCAAGTATACCTTTAGCGTGATAGACCCAGATTTTTACAGGAGGGCAAAAGAAAAAGGTGGAGGATTTATAGTAGGTGGTGAAAACTATGGACAGGGCTCATCAAGAGAGCACGCAGCCATTGCTCCTATGTACCTTGGAATAAAAGCAGTTTTAGCAAAATCCTTCTCAAGGATACATCTTGCCAACCTTGTAAACTTTGGTATCCTGCCCCTTGTGTTTGAAAATAAAGAGGATTATGACAGAATAGAGCAGCAAGATGTGCTTGAAATTGATACAAGTGGCATTGACAGGCTTGATATTAAGGTAAAGAATCTTACAAAAAACTTTGAAATAAAGGTAAAACCACTTCTGGACAAAAGAGGAATTGAGATCATGAAAAAGGGTGGAGTGTTGCCCTATGTAAGAGAAAAACAGAGGGAGGAAAGGCATGGATAAGCCAGCATTCAAACTCTTCAAAGAACCACAAGAAGGAGAAAGAATCACAGTAACCAAAGATGGGACGCTCAACGTACCAGATAGTCCTATTATACCATACATGGAGGGAGACGGTATAGGTCCTGATATATGGAAGGCAGCAATGCCTGTATTTAACGCTGCAGTCAAAAAGGTATATGGTGATAAAAAGAAGGTAGTATGGTTTAAAATAGAGGCAGGTGAGACAGCTGGCAAGAAATACGGCACGGTGCTTCCTGATGAGGTGCTTGACATTATAAAATACTATAGAGTTGCCATAAAAGGCCCCCTCACAACACCTATTGGTGGTGGTTATCGTAGTCTAAATGTAACAATGAGGCAAAAACTGGACCTATATGCCTGCGTGCGTCCTGTAAGACACTTTGAAGGCGTTCCCGCCCCAGTAAAGCATCCTGAATGGATTGATATGATCGTATTCAGAGAAAATACAGAGGATGTATATGCTGGCATTGAATGGGAAAAAGGCACAGAGGAAGCAAGGAAAATAATTGATTTCCTTAAAAATGAACTCGGCGTTGAAAAGATTAGAGAAGATGCTGGTATAGGTATAAAGCCCATAAGTGAATTTGCCACAAAACGGCTTATGAGAATGGCGATTAACTGGGCCTTAAAATACAAAAAGCCCTCTATCACAATTGTTCATAAAGGCAACATCATGAAATACACTGAAGGTGCATTTATGAAATGGGCTTATGAGGTAGCTGTAGAGGAATTCAGGGATAAGGTAATAACAGAACAGGAATTAAAAGCAGGCCAAAGTGGTGAGGGAAAAATCGTAATCAAAGATAGAATTACAGATGCCATGTTCCAACAGGTACTATTAAGACCAAAAGAATACGATGTTATTATAACACCTAACCTAAATGGCGATTATCTTTCAGACGCAATCGTAGCACAGGTAGGAGGCCTTGGACTTGCACCAGGCTCTAATATCGGTGATGGTATTGCGCTCTTTGAGCCCACACACGGGACTGCACCAAAATATGCAGGACAGGACAAAGTAAACCCAGGTTCCCTTATACTATCTGGTGCATTTATGTTCCAATATCTTGGATGGGATGATGTAAAAAGGGTAATTGAAGATGCCGTTCAAGAGACCATCAAACAGGGGTATGTAACTTATGACCTTGCAAGGCTCAGAGAGGACGCACACGAGGTAAAGTGCTCTGAATTCGGTATGAAGATTGTAGAGAATATTGAAAAGATGTAGGAACTTGTGATTGGGAAATACTCCTTGAAATGTAGTGTGGGGGCTATTTTTAATTCCCCATCCTTTTTATTATAATTACACTAAAAGGAGGTTTTTTATGTTTCTTATCATCGCAGCACTTTTCTCCTTGCCACAGGGAGGAAAGGTATATACACCGTGGCAACTTGTATACAAAGGCATAGTGCCAAAAAGTGGTACAGATGCCTATGGATATGTGTATGAGTCCACTCAGGATCAGGATACGGTATCCTTTAACTGGATTGACATCACTCAAACAGGCACAAACCTTAGTCTTGGCGACGAGGGCTCTGCATCCATTACCCTACCCTTTACATTCAAACTCTATGATGATACAACCAGCACCCTCTATGTTCAATCCAACGGCGGTATAACCTTCAGAAATATTACATTATCCTATCATAATCACGCCCTTCCAGATACCAACGGGACTCTGATAGCGGTTTATTGGTCAGACCAGGACCCATCATCCCATGGGGGTGTATATTATCAGAACTTTCAGGATACTATGTGTGTTGTAGAATGGTATGAGGTACCAGAATACAATAGCAGTTCATACAATACCTATGAGGCCATAATCTACAATGACGGCAGAATTAAACTACAATACCTGAATATAGCAAATTATTCCGATGAAACCATTGGTATTCAGTCAAAGGATGCCTTCTCACAGGGCAATGGATACTACATTCAGTATGTATATAACTCCAATCCATCAAACCATGTGCCAACAGATTCTACTGCTATATTGTTTGAACCACCCATACCACAGGACCACGATGTAGGTGTCCTTGCTATAGATGTTCCAGAGGCTTCATATATACATGACACGGTTCCTATTACAATATATGTAAAAAACTATGGGCTCAATCAGGAAACCTTTGATTTAAGGGTTAAAATTGACACAAATGCCTATACTGTCCTTGATACAACAATAAGTTCAATAACCCTTGATACAGCAGGGGTCCAGCAAATAGGCATGACATATATAACAGATACTCCTGCCACATATAATATCACAGCCTTTACCATTTTACCTCAGGATACCAACTATATAAATGATACATGTTATACATCATTCAATACATTTCCATACATCCCCTTGCCCTATACAACAGACTTTGAGCAAGACAGCGGATACTTCTATCACAGCGGCACGAATGACCCATGGCAATGGGGTGCAGCATCTTATGTTCATTCTGGCACTATGGCATGGGCAACATCTCTTACAGCCAACTATCCTTCAAACTCAAAATCTACCCTCTACACGTATCCCATAGACCTCTCGGAATTCAGTCCTTATGATTCCACATATATAACATTTTGGTATTTTGATTCATTGGAGGAGAACTTTGATTATGTGTACCTACTTATAACAGATGATAGGGGAGCAACATGGGATACCTTAAAAACATATAATGGCTATGCCACAGAATGGACACAAGAATACATTGATTTAAAACCATACAATGGCAAAAATATACAGATTGCCTTTTTGTTTGAGAGTGACGGCTCTGTCACAAAGGCAGGCTTTTTCCTTGATGACTTTGAAATCGGTATTCCTTTTGATAACGATGTAGGCATTAGGGCAATTAATACATCCCCACAGGTTGTGCGACCAAATGATACAGCAACAATAGATGTTATTGTACACAATTTTGGTAAGTTATCACAACAAAACTTTTATGTAAAGAATATCATATATAAAGGCACAAGCATACTATACCAAGATAGCACCCTTGTTGGAGCACTTGAGCACTCTGCTGATACCATTTTAACAATTTCTTTTGTCCCACAGGATACAGGCATTTATACTGTTATATCCAAAACACTATTGCAGGGTGATGAGAACACACAAAATGATTCCTCAAAGGCGACATTCAAATGTGGTGGACCTGAACTTACCCTTCTTACATATAAGATTGGTGGTGATGGTATGGCAGACCCTGGAGAGCAGAATGTGCCTATTATCGTAACTCTTTTAAACAACGGATCCCGGACAGATAGCGTATCTTTAACCCTTGAGACCACCTCCTCACACATCACCATTCACCAGCCACAACATTTCATAGGCACCGTATTTTACGGGGATACCGTACAGGATACATTCCTTATAGACGTATCACAGGATGCGCAAATGGCAGAAGAGGCAAACTTCACCTTAAATATCTCCGCATCATCTGGTTATACAAACACCTCTTCATTCTCCATCCTAATAGGTGGGAAGTTGTGGACGATTATGGTATTCATAAATGGGGATAATAACCTTACCAGTTACGGTGTATCCGATGTTGATGAAATGGAAAAAACAGGTTCAACAGACCTCATGAATATCCTTGTTCAATTTGATGGTGAGTCAGACTATACAGACTCTGCGGGTACACATCAAGACGCAAATAGGTATTACATAACGCACAATCCAACGCCAAATGACATGATTGATGCCTATCCACTTATGAACCTGGGCGAGGTTGATATGGGAGATACAAATGTAATCTTTGATTTCTTTAAATGGGGTGTGGATAACTATCCTGCAAAGCATTATATGTTTGTTATTTGGGACCATGGTTCTGGATGGGTGAAAAATAGAGGGCATAAAGGCGTATCACATGATGACACAGATGGTGACTATCTTTCCTTTTCACATGGTGAAGCAAGGGCACTATTTAGAAAGATGCATGATTACATTGGAAGAAACATAGACATACTTGGATACGATGTATGCCTTGTCCAGATGCTTGAAAACATCAATGAGGCTTATGGGTATGCAGACTATGTAGTTGCATCAGAAAAATCAGAACCAGGAGACGGATGGGATTACACCTTTCTTCAAGAAATAGCCCAGGACCCAACTATCACTCCTGGAGAGTTGGCAGGGAAGGTAGTAGATTATTATGCAAGTTACTATAGTTCACAGGGCGATGTCACACTTTCCGCAGTCAAGTTAGGAAACAAGATGCAGTATCTCTTTGGACTTGTAAACAAACTCTCTGATAAACTCATTAAAGCGGGTGGGATCAACAGACAGGATATACAGAATATTATAAATAATCTTGATGGCGAGGTTCAAGGATCTTACGATCCATACGATTACTTCGTTGACCTACTTCATTTTGCCCAAGAAGTGAAAAACGCGAATATAGACCCCTCTATTTCAGATGTGTGTGATTCTATAATAGACCTTTACTCATCCAATGATTTATTTGAGAATGCATGGGCATCAAGTGATGTATCAGGCTCCATGCATGGCATTTCCATAATGCTACCACCTCAAGGACAATCCCTTGATGGATGGGAATACCCATATTCAGGCCTTCTACTTGCAAAGAACACCCTATGGTATAGATTCTTAATGGGCGACACCGCACTCCCTGATACATCCCATACAACACTGTATTATGCTGGATTTAATATAAATGGAAGTTTCACAGACTCCTTATCTCAGAATGCATCAGGTGAACTACATCTCTACTTATCCAATTTTACACAGGCACCTGACAGCAATGTCTCCGTCATTCTATCACACCCCTCCTACATTACGCTTTCATCCGATACAATAACAATACCAGAGATAAGTGAAGATACAGTGATAGGGATAAGCATACCATTTACTGTATCTCAGGATGCACCATGCCTCTCAAATCACATAACAATCTCCTTATCTGGCAATTCCTACAATGACACCTATTATGCACCATTTACAATAAAGAAAAAATCTTTGGTGAGCGAATCCCAAAAAGGATTTAAGAATAGATGCTTTGTATCTCCACTTGTAAGAAACAATATGCGCATCCAGTTTTCCCTCAAACAAAAAGGACATGTCAACATAAGTCTGTACGACATTCAAGGAAGAAAGGTCCAGACGCTCATGAACAAGGAGATGCCAGCAGGCAACCATAACCTCTCTTATAAAACAGACAACATGAAAAATGGCATATACTTTGTCATAATCAACACACCAAAACTCCAAACCATCAAAAAGGTTGTTGTTATAAAATAAAAAATCATTAAAAAGGGGGCATCCCGTAAGGGATGCCCCTCCTCATCTTTCAAAAACCCCTTTAAAACACCACATTAAATACACACATTAACTAAACGCACAAACACCGTTATAATAAAACAACTTAAAAGACAAGGAGGTAAAGATATGAGTAAAAGAACAGTTTTGTTGTTTATGATGGTGTTCTTAATGCCAAATGCGCTCTTAAGCGATGACACTGACTATACCAAAAGGAAATTAACAAAAAAAGACCTTGAAGGTAAGACCCTTCAAGAACTGTATCTAATGAGGAATACAATCTTTGCAAGGCATGGAAGACCATTCAAAGACTACGAACTTTTTTCATACTTTATGGGTAAAAAATGGTACAAACCAGATAGAAATTACAGTATCAAAAAACTCTCTAAAACAGAACTAAAAAATGTCCAGATTATACTTGAGAGGGAAAAGGAACTGCTCAAGAAGAATTACACACCAGAAGGTATAACTTGGGGTAACATTGTGAACAAGTTTGAATGGGGAGA
>CAJXJZ010000021.1 GCA_913055745.1 uncultured bacterium
CCGCCCTTTGCACCACCCATAGGAAGGGTAGTAAGCGCATTCTTGAATATCTGCTCAAAACCAAGAAACTTGATTATTCCAAGATAAACCGATGGATGGAACCTCAATCCTCCTTTATATGGACCAATGGCTCCATTGAACTGCACCCTATATCCTCTATTCACATGAATTTCACCCTTGTCATCCTGCCATACTACTCGGAACATAAGCGTTCTGTCAGGCTCTACTATTCTTTCGTATATTTTGGCCTTTACAAACTCTGGATGTTTCTCTTCGGTGGGTTTTAGAGTGGTTAGCACCTCTTCCACCGCCTGGATGAACTCTGGTTGGTCCTTATCCCTTTCTTTTACCTTTGCTATTACATCGTCAATCATAGACATGCTTTACAACCTCCTTGTATTTGGTTGTTGATAGTTTTACTTGGGATTTTATATTTTTTATAACCTTTTCCCTCTCCGGGCATATCAAAATTATACTGAATGTTGCACATAGAGTCAAGTAATCAGAAGGAGGGTAGTGATAATTCAAGTGTTCCTCTCCTCCAATTTAAGATACACTTCAAATGCCTTCTCCCAATTCATAGGATTATTTTTTATATCAAGGATTGTGAATCTTCCCTTTCTTGTGGAGGGAGCGAGTTTTACTGCCTCCATAAAGGTTTTTTTGTCTATACCTATGTCCATTGGTGTCAATGGAAATCCTATTTTCTTAAAGAAATTAATTATCTTTTGTGTGTCCTTCCCCCTCAATGTCTGTGTGAATATGGTGGCAATACCCACTTGAATACCGTGTGGATTCTTTCTATCTGTAATCCTGTCTAAGGCATGACTTATAAGATGCTCTGCACCACTTGCAGGCCTTGAATTTCCTGCGATTATCATGGAAAGACCGCTTGCTGCAAGTCCCTCTGCAAGGTCTTTTAAAAAGTCTTCTGAGAAGGCCTCATGCTCTGAGAGGATTATATTCTTAGCACCTGTTTTTGAAAGCATATAGGCAAAATAATCTATTTTCTCCCCCTTATACTTTGAGGCAAGTTTCCAATCCTCAAGGGCTGATAAATTAGATACAAGATCACCACACCCTGCAAGTTTGAGTAAAGAAGGAGCCTCTTTGATTATATTAATATCTACAATTACTCCATTGGGAGCAATGGCACCAACGCTTTTAACCTCTTTTCCAAAATCAATAACAGCGACAGGAGATATTATTCCATCATGAGATAGGGATGTGGGAACGAGTATAAATGGAACATAGGTTCTAAATCCTGCCATCTTTACTGTATCAAGTATTCTCCCACCTCCTATACCAATTAACATATCTGGCTCTTTTTCTTTAATTGTGGCCTCTAAGTGCATCACATCACTTATAGTTCCACCTCTCATGAAAAGAACGCCTTCAGGACTTAGGATTTTTTCAAGATATTCTCCATATCTTTTTGCCCCATTATTATCTGAAACGAGAAGCAATCTTTCTCTTCCAGGGAAATTATCAAAAAGTGCCTTTTTTAAAGTTTCACCAAGATTATCTGTTATGTCAAATAAGATTGGGAAGGGTATTAACCGCTGAATTTCCATATTATTTCCTTTGCTCTTTTATAATCTGCAATATTATCAACCTCTGTCCACAAAAGGTCATTGGTAAATAAAGGGATGAATCTAACCTTATCTGTAATACGCGAAAAGGCATTTTCATACCACACTTGGGTATAACCTTTATTGAGCATGTCTTCAATCTCGGAAAACAAAACCCTTGCATGCAAAGGATTGAATCTTGTAAGTCCAATGTATTCACCATCTGCTTTATCAGGTGGTATATCCTTGCCAAATCTCGTTATTTTGCCATCCTCTATTACTACCTTCATCTCCTCATCTGAAAGCGCTTTGACATTATCCACTACGCAATAGGTTCCACTGTTTCTCTCTAATAGTTTTTTGAGTATAAATGGATGGAAAACTGTATCCCCATTAATGAGAATAAAATCGCCTTTTGCAAAATCCTTTATTAGATACACTGAGTATATGTTGTTCATATCCTCAAAATGTGGATTGTAAATTTCTCTTAAATCAGGATATTTTTCTCTTATGGCCTCGGCCCTATAACCGCTTACAACATAAATTTCAGATTGCTTATCAAATGTTCTTATTATCCTTGTTTGAAAACCAAGGATATCCTCGCCATTTCCAAGGTCCAACAAGGTTTTTGGCTTTTTAAGTGTTAAATCTTTTAACCTGGTACCCTTTCCTGCCGCAAGAATGAAGTATTGCATTATTAATTATGTTATTCTTTGATTACCGTATAATCAAGAATATATAGACAAAATATTGACAATACTTGTGTTTTGTAATATAATTCTGAAAATTAACGAAAAGAAAAAAATAAATATTATGATAAAGGAAAATATATTCTTTCTTGGTTCAGGCTCTGGATTTTCATCACTTCCAAATACATCTTTACTTTTGAACCTTAGAAATACCCGAGTTCTTATTGATTTTGGTTTCACAGGGCTTAATCAGTTACGAAGGTATAAAATAAGTCCTCAAACAATTGATGCTCTTATTATAACGCACCTACATTCAGACCACACAGGTGGGATAGAAATGCTCACCTACATACACAAGTTTCAGTACCAAAAGAAACTGCTGCTCATTTTACCTAATTTTGAATTGCAGTTTATGCTATGGGATATGCTGAAACACAGTATGAGATTTAGCCCTAAGGGTATAATGAAAAAGTCTGATTATTTTGATATCAAAATAGCACAATGCGCATCAACATGCAGGTTTTCAACGATGCGATTCAAATCTCATAAGTTCACTTTTGTAAAGACAAAACATGTCCCAGGTATGCTGAGTTATGGAGTGATATTTGCAATGAATGGTAAAAGGGTATTCTATACATCAGATACGGCATTTGACCCTGAACTCCTTGCATATGTTAACGAGAATTATACTCCTTCACTCATAATTCATGATTGCAAAACAGACCATGAAGATGAGGAGGTACATGCAACATACAAACAGATAGCCACATTACCTCTAAAACTCAAACGTAAAATATTACTTATACACTATGACGATAATTATTCCCAAATAGACCCCAAATTAGATGGCTTTATAGGTTTTGCACAAACTGGTGAGAAGATAATCCCTTAATTTCTATATTATGCGGTTATATCTTCTCCCCCATCTACATTTATTACATTGCCTGTCATCCAATAGAGGTTTTTATCTATCAATGCAGATATGGCATTGGCTATGTCCTCGGGGGTTGTGAGCCTGCCAGATGGGTTCTTTTTTCTCGCTTCTTCTATAAGTTTCTCGTTTCCTGGGATTTTCCTTAAGGCTGGCGTATCTGTAACACCTGCCTTTATTGCATTTGCTGTAATCTTATATGGTGCAAGTTCAAGGGCCAATTGTCTTATATGAGATTCTAAGGATGCCTTCGCTGCAGAAACTGCGCCATAGTAAGGTATTACCCTTTGATCTCCTGAACTTGTCATGGCGAAGATGCGGGCATTCTCCATAAACAACCCTCTTTTAAATACACCCTGTGTCCAGTAGAGGAGGGTGTGTGCCATAACATCTAATGTCATATCCATTTGTTTTTTGTTAATCATATCCTTCTCATTCTCAGAGATAAAGAGTTTTAATGTTCCAAAGGCGAGGGAGTGCATAAGTACTCTTATCTTGTTCTCCTCTTCATCATTATCAAACATCTCTTTGACCTCATCAAGAACCTTATTCATTGCATCATGGTCTGCTGCATTTATGTTGTAGTAATGTACCTTCACTCCCTTTGATTCTATAAGTGAAACCAATTTTTCTACTTCTTTTAATGCACTCTTCCTATCAAAGTGTATGCCTATTATATTAAGATTTTTTTCTGCTAATTTTATGGCTGTTGCCCTTCCAAAACCACTTGACGCGCCTAAAATAAGTGCCCACTCTCTCATTTTTCTCCTCCTTTAGTTAAATAGTATAGAGCCAATAGAACGAGCATTGAAGTCTTAATGTTATAAAACTGCCATTTTGAGTGCCTCTACTACTTTTGGATGGAATTTTATGCCCTTCTGCTTTTCAAGTTCCCTTATGGCCTCTTCCTTGGATAGGGGTTTTTGATACTTTCTTGTGAGGGCTGTTGCTGCAGCGAAATCATCCACAATGCCTATTATCTGCGAAATTATATGCGGGTCTTTTATGCCATAAGGATACCCACTACCATCAATCCTTTCGTGATGCTCTTCCACATATCTCGCAAACGTTGGAATTCCTATATTCTTCACTATTACAGCACCATATGTAGGATGATATTTGATACTCTCCCATTCAAGGTCCATTGGCTTTGTTGGCTTATTTAGAATATACCAAGGTATGTACAGTTTCCCTGTATCATGGAGAAGGCCTGCAAGATAGATCTTATTAGGATTTATCTCTTTCCCTCCTAACATAGCATATGCCTTGGCAACCTTCCTTGAATATTCTGCCACCTTTTTGGAATGGTCATCTCCAAGGTACCAGTCCTTTGAAAGCAATGTTGAAAGAAGGTAGAGTAAAAGTTCTTTACCCTCTTGTGAAAGAATGTTTATATGCGGAGTATCCATGGCGAGTACAAGGACAATGGTATCAATAATTTCTTTCTGTCTCAATTCATCCCCAAGATGTATAGCCTCTTTGAGAGCACGTTTAAAATAGCCAACAGTGCCTTTGGTATCTCCCCTCTGCCATGAAAAAAGTGCCCATGTGCGATAGAGTATGGGAAGCATATGCCTTTTTGACCTATCATGTATGATTTTATCGTCTATTTCCATTAAAAGGTTCGCTGCCTTATTTATGTTCTGGTTACAAAGATTAAACTCTATCTCATTGAAAGTAAAAAAGAGTTTGTCTTTTTCTACTTTTCTCAACTCATTTAGATGCGAATTGATGTAAGATATGTATTCTGTATTCTTTCCCTCTTTAAACAGTGCCCTCAACAGGGTATCTACCATGTTAGATAAAAGAAGGAGTTTGAAGTCCCTGTATTTTATAAGTTTGTATTTGTTAAATACCCTCTCATTAACCTTATCTAAGAGATTTAAGGCGTAAAGGTAGGTATCATACGCCCTCTCATATTCAAAAAGATGAAAGTGCTGGGTAAAACCAACGAGATAGTAAAAAAGTGGCCCCATGCTTGTGTTTTCATAGGTCCGTGCTTTTTCCATTAGGTCTTCATACACAGGGGGGATATAAAGGGTCATAAGTAGTGTTTCATAATAGCGATAAAGATTTCTAAGGTACTTTTGCTCATCATTTTTTTCTCTATACACCCTCGCCTGTTCCCTATATAACATAGCGGCTTCCACGGAGAGCCCTAACCTCAAGAACTCCCTTATAAACTTATCATAATTCTTTAATGGCTCTACTATCTCGCCTATGAAGGATAGAAACTCATCCGTTTTCTTTGCAAACCTTGAAAGTTCTTCATTGGTCAAAGAGAGTAAGTCCTCTGTTTTTTGTAGTTCTTTTAAGTACTTCTCTATTTCCATCTTCTCACCTGTGTATCCAAAAGGCACGAAGCTTCGGAGTTTTACCCTCTCTCCATGAAGAAAGATATGCTTTCTGTTTTCCCTCGGGGTCTAATATATCTATACAAGATGGTGCATTGTCACCGCCTCCACCTATTTCCCATTCACCACCAGAGGCTGTAATCTTCCTTATATTGTTTTTTCCATATCCATCATAGGATAAAATAAGCACATATCCGCCCTCTATTTCACCCACAATGTGCTTAGGGAAGGCAACCAAAATGGCATTTTCTTTATTATCAACAGATACATCTACATCCTGAATCTTTTTACCTGTATCGTCATATATGCCGCTTGTCTCAGGCCAACCACTAACCAAAACAGCATATTTATATGGTCTATCAAATTCAACATGTATGTTATCATAGAAGGGCTTTTTACTTCCTTCTTTTGACATTATATAAAAGTGTATAAACGGGAAAGAAAAGCCATATGGTGCATTCCATGGATTTCCAAGGGACTTAAACTTAAATTTGAGTATGTACCTTCCCTTTGGGTCAGTATAGACTTCCATTCCAAGTAGGTCAAAAACACCTTTTTTAAACACACCATTTTGTGGATAGGTATAATTGCCATCTCCGTAATCATCGCCTTCTTTATCCTTTTCCTTAAAGTAGAGTTTTGCACCGACAAGCGAAATGCTATTTCTTGCCATAATGCCTCCACCAGAAGTAGTTCCTGTATATGTTGTATTCAAAATCGTAGAGTCCAAAAACAAAGGATAGGGCTTTTGGAGAATATTGTAAACATTCTTGAGCGTTCTTCTGAACATTATATCAGTCCATCTATCACCACCTGGTGCATTTTGGTCATTACCAAAGAACCAAAACCAATCAGAGCCTTCACAGGATGCGAGTTCAAAAAATGCACTATCTAAAACAGTTTTTTGATATTTGCCACTTTTCCTTTGTTTTTCAAACCAGTTTCTTACCCGTCCAAGATAACTCCATGCAAGGTTTTCCTCAGGCTCACCTATCCATGTTGAAAAGTCTGCATTGATCCAGGAACCTGCAAATAGATGATTTATATGCCTCTTTGGTGGGTATTTTTTAAGAAAGTCCTCCACTCTTGTTGTAATCAACCAATCAGAGTTATTAAGTTGAGAATAAAGGGCATGGAAAAAGTCCTTTGCATCCTGTTTATACCATTCCCACGCATTTTCCCCATCAAGTATCACTGTTACAAGATGCGGCTCTGGGTCATTAGCAAATCTCTTGTGTATCTGGTAAAGCGCATTAATAAAATCATTGGCTGCAGCCATACCACTCATTGACCTATATCTAAATCCTATTCTGTCCGATAGGTCTGTATCCCTGAAAACCATATAAACTGTTTTATCCTGCTTTCCTACGATATACGGTCTATACATATCATCGGGGGAGAGAAAGCCCTTATTTAAACTCCTTGATAAAACGCCGACATCAGATGCCATCCATTTAAACCCTGCATCATGGACAAGTGGCACAATATCCTGGGCTACAGCACCCTCGGCAGGCCACATACCCAAGGGAGCCCGGCCAAAAATACTCTTATATTTCCACACCGCCTTTTTAAGATGCCACATGGCATCCTCTGGCCAGGAAAATCTTGGTGGAAGAGGGGTATTGGGCATTGCCTCTTTTGCTAAATCCGTGTTGTATATAAGTGGTAAAATGGGATGGTAAAAAGGCGTAGTTATTACCTCAATCTGGCCTTTGTCTTGGAGTTTCTTATGCTCAGGTATTATAGATTTTAGAATCTCAAACTCAATGTCCATTACCTCTTTTTTCTGTTTTTCGGTAAAGTCCCTACCCTGCTCTATATACTTTTTCACAGAGACACTTTTACCATTGGGCAAAGTTACGCTACCTGTTTGAAAATCAGGGTCAAACCATGCAAGATTAAACCACATCTGAAGGTCCCTGAAATCCTGCGTGGTATATTTTTTAATGGTCTTTTCAAAGTTTATGCTCCCATCTGGGTTCATAACCCTTTTAAGTCTTAACTCTCTATACCTTGGCCATATATCAATCATATTGGCCCAATTTGCCGAGAAAAAGTTTGATAGGATGTGCTTTTTGTCCTCCGTAGTGAGACTATCTGCATTTTTGAGTGTCATTCTGACCTCAACATCAGGAGACTTACCCTCTTCATACATCTTTATCTCATTTTCCAGTTGCATCAAAAGCACAGGGGTAAGATTAATAGTTACATGTACATTGGGATACTTCTCAAGTATATGAGCCATATCAAAATAATCTTTTATGCCATGTAGCCTCACCCATGGTGCGAAATACTCACCAGTCTTAAGGTTCTGATAGTATCTTGGTTGATGCTGATGCCAAACAATGGCAAGGTATAAAGGCGTCCCTAATTTTTTGAGTTTTCCCATTATAGGCTCTTTTTCTCCCTTAGCCTCAGGTGCTTCATATAAGACCTTGCCATCTCTCGTTAATTTAAAGGAAGAATTAAAACCACCATAGCCATCATCCACCTTTGCTGGATTTAATGGGTCAGACACCCACTTACCATCTACAACAAACTTATACTGAAAATAGCCAGGCTGTAATTTAACCTTTACCCTCCATACACCATCTTCCTTTTTCATTGGAAGGCTCTTTGAATCCCAGTTATTGAATGTTCCTGCGAGATTTACCTTGTTTGCATTTTCATCAGCATATGTGAATACAACACCATCTTTATCAAAATACGGCGGCCTCGCACCTTTTGCCCCAACAATTAAAACCGCATTGAATCCTCCATATCCATCCGGTTCCTTCAAGGGATTATCCTTATCTTCTTTCCACTCTGTTCCATTTACAACAAACTTGTAAAGGTACTTGCCCGGTTTTAACGCCTTTTTTAGCATCCATGTGGTATCATCAAGTTTTTTCATTGCCCACCCTTCATCCTTGGGATTCCAATTATTGAAACTCCCTGCAACAAAAACCGCACTTGCGAAAGAGGTGTGAAATACAAAGGACACCTCTTTTCCCTTTACCTCTACAAGAGACAGTATTACCAATAAAATTTTGAACATATATTGACCTCCGTTTACAGCATTATAATACAAATCTCGTGTACATAAAAAAGATGTTTTGCGTAACATTTTACTTAGGTTATAATTTACATTGATGACTACCGTAGGCATTATACTTATATTTATTCTTGCAGGTGCATTATCCTACGGGTTTTATTGGGGTTATAGGAAAAATCTATCTATTATGCGGGAGACAGCACATCTCCTTGAGGAATACTTTACACCGACAAGAAAATATTACACATGGATAGGTGGAGTTGTAGGGTTTGAGGCACAATACTTTTTATTGGACGGCAGAAAGATACATGTAAAACTTATTCTCCTTCCAAGACATGCCATTTTATACTACCCTATATCTCTTTTATTACGGAAAAGAGATAAACTGTACTTTAGAGGCAAACTTGATTTATCCGATATAGAAGAAAAACATGTGATAAAGAGGCTACCTACAGGAGAGGTGGTAGTAGAGATGCCACTTAACAAAGAAAGCATAAAGAAAATCAAACTATTGTGAACATATTCATAGTCTTATTACTTGCTTTAAACTTTGAGGGATTATTTAATAAGTGTGAGTTTGACAGTATACTGAAACTCAATCCAAAAACCGCCTATGATTCCTTAATTTATTTACGCTCTGCCACGCTCCTTGAAAGGTGGGATGTAATAACACCAATAATAGAAAAGGTCAATCCTGATTCAGTAAATCCATCATACCTACCTTATCTTTTGCAATACCTTGTAAACAGCCCATACGATGGGGATGGTACGGCCTTTTTTAATCATGCTCTAAAAATCTATGAAGGTACAACAGACTACATTATGTACATGCTTGGTCTGTATTATCTTAAAAACAATCAAATAGACAGCACTATACCGCTATTATTCAAACTACGGGTTATGAACAACTATCTATTTTATGACCTTGCAAGAGAGACGGTCTCCAGACTTATTCAATATAAAGAATATGATACATTCCTAAGCCTTAAAAACAAACTCAACCTACATGGCAGGTACTTTCAGTATGCATATATTATTTCAAGGAAGGGAAAAGGTATGCCCTATTTGCCACTTTTATATAATTTTCTTAGAAGATATCCCAAATCCCCTTATGCTCAAGTTCTTGTGAAGGATCTTCAAAGGTTCGTGCCCGAGTTTATACCTTCCTTATACTATGCAAGAAGATACAGGGATGTTATAAGAATATACGAAAAATATAGGGTAAAAAACGACCAACTTTTGATATTATACCTTAAAAGTTTGTTTAGAAGTAGAAAATATAAAAAATTTACAAAGGTGCTTAAAAAGAACTTTGAGCGTATAAAGGAAAGTGATGATAGTGAACTCTTCCTTATGGCAGGTATTGCATTTATGCGCCTTGGCAAACCTGACAAAGCACTGTCCATGTTTTTCCAAGGCTCAAAGAGCGATGATATAAAAAGTATCACCGAGTTTTTCTACAGGCTCTTTGAAAACCCAAAACTGGATAAAAAGTGGCGTAAGACACTCCTCCTTTATAAAAACGAATTCAATAGTTTTTACTTGAATTTCTATTCAGGGCTGTATTTTTTAGTAAAAGGAGATACCATAAATGCTTTGCATTTTCTCAAAAATGCCCTCTCTATGGCAGAAGAACCCGTAGAAAGGATTAAAGCAACATATTACATTGCCAAATTAGACTCCTCTGTTAAGATAACAGATAGCCTTTATCTCACTTACTATAATGCAAGAAGTGGTGCTATTAAAATAAATAAACATGCAAACCTCTTACTTCTTTTCAATAACGCCTATGATGGCTATCCATTGCCACAAAACGCCGAACTTTTCAGATGGAAACTTTTATTAATGCTTGGTGGTTTAAAAGTTGTAAGAAGAGAGGTTAGAGATAACCCAAGGTATATGCTCATTGTTGCAAAAATGGCGGAAAATGAAGGGCTTATAAGTGAAAGTATTTTCTATGCTGTGAGACTCTTGCCATATGTAAGGGACGTATCAGACTCCGTGGGACTTCCCCTTGAATATCTTAAGATGTACTTTCCAATGCATTATCTTCCAAAGATTGAGCAATATTCAGCACGGTTTGGTTTTGACCCATTACTCTTTATGGCACTTACAAGAGAGGAGAGTTGGTTCAACAATAAGGCAATAAGTCCTGCAGGCGCTATTGGACTCTGTCAACTTATGCCCTATACAGCCAAAAAACTTGCAAAAGACAGTATTGATGTATCCACAACATCTCTTTTTAATCCTGATGTCAATATACGACTTGGAAGTTATTATTTTACCGCTCTTATGGATTCCTTGGGAAGCGTTGTCCTTGCCCTGTCTGGTTATAATGCAGGTCCGAAAAGGGCTAAAAGATGGTTTAAGGTATTAAACAATATAGACGACCTTGATATCTTTATTGAGTTTGTCCCAATCACCGAGACCCGAGGTTATATAAAAAGAATTTTAAGGACGAGGAGAATCTACGGGAAAATGGTAGAGATGGGAACTATGCCATGAGTTTTATAAACATCCTATTAGGCTTTGTTTACACCTTAAACGCATATGGAGCCATAACTCCTCCTATGGCAGAATACATAACCCGTGGCATAAAAATGGCAGAGAAGGACAGCGCAGACCTCATTATCATAAAATTAGACACTCCGGGGGGCCTTGACGCTTCCATGCGAGATATTGTAAAAACAGAACTTGACAGTAAAGTCCCTATATGCGTTTATGTATATCCCAACGGGGCAAGGGCAGCATCGGCAGGAGCCTTTATTTTCCTTGCCGCTCATATAACAGGTATGACACCTGCATCAAGTGTTGGTGCTGCACATCCTGTTGTTATGCAAGGGAAGTTGGATTCTATTATGAATAAGAAACTGGTAAACTATGCATCAAGTTATATAAAGTCTATAGCAAGGACAAGACACAGGAATGAACACATAGCAGCACAGATGGTGGAAAAATCCCTAAGTCTTTCCTCAGAGGAGGCAATAAAGATGCATATAGCAGATTATATTGCTCCATCTCTGGATTCACTTTTAAGTCTTATAAACAATAAGAAAATAGAGGTAAATGGGAAAGAGGTAAAACTCGTGGTAAAAAATGACAGAATAAAACCCATAAGGATGACGCTCCGTGAAAAATTGCTCCTTGTTCTCTCTTCTCCCAATGTGGCATATATACTGATGATGATAGGTATTTATGGCCTTTTATTTGAACTCTCACATCCGGGCGCTATTTTTCCAGGAGTAATTGGTGCTATTTCTTTGATACTTGCCTTCTATTCATATAGGACCATCCCTGTAAACTACGCAGGTATACTCTTAATTATTCTTGGCATATTCTTCTTTATACTTGACATAAAAATACCCTCCCACGGTCTTCTTTCCTTATCTGGTCTTGTTTCCATAGGTACAGGCTCTTTTTTAATGTTCAAAGGTAATGCACCTTTCTTTACTGTATCTTTATGGAGCATTGGGATTGTCCTCCTATTTACCTCAATCTTCTTCTTATGGATTGTTGCAAAGGCCGTAGAGACCATAAGAAAAAGGCCTGTAAGTGGAAAAGAGGGTCTTATAGGGCTTTGTGGCATTGCCAAAGAAGATATTAACACGAAAAAAGGCATGGTACAGGTTCATGGAGAACTCTGGCAAGCAAGAAGCAAAGAGCCTATACAAAAAGGTGATAAAATAGAGGTTATTGGTATAGAAGGCTTTGTGCTTTTTGTAAAAAAGCTTGAAGAGAGTTAAACACTAAACGGTACAGGCACAAAGGTGAGTAAAAAGATAACAATACTCAAAATACCTATGTACATTCCTCTTTTGCTTAGACCCGATACATTGTTCAACAAAGGTGGATGATAAAGGCCCAATAATAAAAGCAAAATACCCCAAAGCCACCAACCAGGCCAGAAAAATCCAAGGAAAAGTAGTACAATAAATGCACCTTTGGAAATTTTTTTATGTAATTCACCAAAAAGGGCATAGGATACATGCCCACCATCCAATTGTCCCAAAGGAAGGAGGTTTAATGAACTTACAAACATTCCAAGCCATCCTGCAAAGGCGACAGGGTGTAAGACTATATCATATCCACTTTTAATGTGTCCATGAATTAAATAGGTTAGAAATTGAAAGATAAGTGGCGTTCCGAGTTTTAAATGCCCTGCTGTATGAGATATTGGCACAATGCGAGAAAGCGAAATACCTATGATACTAACAGGAAGCGCCACAAAAAATCCCACAATTGGACCCATACTACCTATCTCCATAAGAGCATCTTTGTGAGTTATAGGGGATTTAATCATGATAAAGGCGCCCATGGTTCCAATTAAAGGATGTGGTACGGGCAAGAAATATGGCAGTGTTGCCTTTATACCATATCTCTTTGATGCAAGATAATGCCCCATCTCATGTAGTCCAAGAATGAGCATAAGTGATAGGGAAAATGGAACGCCTTTAAAAAGGCTCAATGGATTTTTAAAAGGGTCCTGGCCCTGTTGAAGAGCACCTGCAAAAAGCGTTGTAAGAATTGTCAATAGAAGAAGAAGGATGTGGATCCAAAGTTTACCCTTCTTAGGTGGTATATGAATAAGGGTTATCCGGTATGCATCAACCACCTTCTCTATGGCTGCATAAACATCAAGTCTTGCAAGTTCATCCTGCAATTTCCTTGAAAGTTTTTCTGCATTACCGCGGAAATGCCCAACATATGTAGCATCCATATAGAGGGCCACATCAAAATACTTCTCTATAATCTCATCTACCATATACCTTCTCACCTTCTACAAAAACAGCGTCTATATCTCCATCATCACCGATAACAACAAAATCTCCGTAAAAACCTCTTGCCATCTTACCTGTTTTTAAATTAAGGAGCCCTGCGCCCTCTTCTGTATAATACCTTATCGCTTCTTTCAGACTTAGCCTCTCTTCTTTAAATGGATGCTTTAATGCACCCTGCAGCCCGTACATGGGTCCTTCTGGCATGGAATCTGAGCCAAAGGCGAAAACAATCCCCCTCTCCATCATAGTGCGATAAGGATGCATAAGTAAAAATTCCTCATCATATAGGGCATCTTTGTACATTTTCCACCATCTTGCAACAAAATTGGGTTGCATTGAGATGTATGCACTCTTTTTCTTTGATAAATAAAGGGCGGTTTTGGATGGAAACTCAAAATGCTCTATGCGATGATGAAAATCAGAGACCTCTGGTAAAGCAGCAAGTACTGTATCTATGGCTCTTGTTCCAATGGCGTGAACAAGTACCTTAAAGCCCGCCTTTTCATATTTTTTTATCTTGTTCTGGAGTGATGTTTTAGAATAAAATGGACCCTTTGAAGCTGCATCCCTATAAGGCTTATAGAATGAGGCCGTTCTACCACCTACAGAGCCATCAAGAAAGAGTTTAATACCCTCAATCCCAACCCTTTTCTTTTGCCAGTTTGTATAAAGGCCATTTTCTTTAAGGTATTCAAAAGCCTTTTCATAAAATGCAAGTTTTACCTTTATCTTTAATGTTCCCTGCAGGTCAAGGTTTGTATATGCCTTAAAAACATTTATATCTTTTGCAAAATCAAGGATACCTGTTATGCCCTTTTTAAGATATATCCTCTGCGCCTTTTGTATACCCTCCTCTATTTCAGAAACAGAGGGTGAAAGTATGTCATAGAGGTTAAGTGGGAGGTATTCATAGGCAATGCCTTTTTCTACATCTATGGTATTTTCCCGTGCTTTATCCTTAAAATATTCAATACCTTTTGTGTTTAACACTGCTATATGTCCACACACCCTTCTCAAGAGTATTGGAGTATCCTTTGAGATTTTATCAAGGTCTTTTTTGGTGATATCTTTTTCATCCTCAAACACAGACTCATCATAATCAACAAATATATTAAGACTGCCTCTCTGCAGGTGGGATGAGATATACTCTAAAAGGTCTTTCTTGCTTTTAATATGAGAGAGGGATAAAAATCGCATAAAATACCCTGCTTCTGCCATGTGAGCGTGTGTATCCACAAACCCCGGAACAATAGACTTTTTATTTTCAAACAATGGTTCAAAATCTCGGGTGAAAATTCCGTTTTTTATAGAGGATAAAATTGTGTCAATCATTCAAAAAATATATGGGATTCTGGGTACCTTTCATATTGTGCACCTCATAATGAAGATGTGCACCAGTTGTATATCCCGAAAGTCCTATCTCACCTATTACTTCGCCCCTTTTAACCTTTTTCCCAGGATATACCCTTACATGCTGAAGGTGCCCATAAAGTGTTCTGTACTCATATCCGTGCTTTATCACCACAACATGCCCAAGTCTAATATCATAATATACACTATCTACAATGCCATATGCCGTAGATACAACAGGTGTCCCCAAAGGAGCACCAATATCAATACCTTTATGGATAGGGCCATAGCCCCTTGTAATCACACCCTGGGTGGGCATACCCTTTGGTGTAATAGAATCCTCTCTAAGTGCGTGCATTAGCAAATCTGCCATTGCAGGAGAAAGACGCTGTTGCATCTTTTTCTCTTCCTCTGTACTCATTTCGGATGTTTGAGAAACCTCTTGTGCCCCAGTTGTATCTATAAATGGCTGTATCTTTGGTGCCTTTTCATAACCAAGCATCCTGTACATCTTTTCCCTTAATACTTCAAGACGCTCCACCTTTTTCTCAAGTTCTACGATGCGCATATTCTCAGATTTCAATCTTCTGTTTTCCGCCTCAAGACGCTTCACTTTTAATGCAGTGACATAAACCCTACCATAAAACACTATGCCCAACAAAATAGAAATAAAGAGTAAAGCAATAAAGTAAAGGGTGAGTTTAATAACCCACCCTTTTAATCTATACCTTTTTAACTTGCTTGATCCAGGTGAGGTAATTATTACCTCATACTCTTTTTTCATTAGCCCTTCAGTTTTATGTCCTCATACGCAGATAGTGCCGCCTGGGCGCCCTGCGCTGCCGCCACTATAACTTGCGCCACTTTTCCTGTGACATCACCTGCTGCGTATATACGTGGGACATTGGTTCTTTGAAATTCATCCACCTTTATATAACCCCTATCAGAGAGTTCTACATTTAATGATTTTGCAAGTTCAGACTGCGGCAAAAGACCCACATAGATAAAAACGCCTTCTGTCTCAATCACATGTTCTTTTCCACTCTCCCTGTCAATGTATTTTACGCCCTTTAATTTATCATCACCGAAAAACTCCACAACCTGTGCATTCATTATATATTCTATCCCACTTTTTTCAATTCTCTCTCTATAGGCATCCTCACACATCCATCTTGGCATGAATTCAAGGACTGTAACATCTGCATTTAAGTCCTTCAAATATAGCGCTGTAATAGCACCCGAGTTTCCACCACCTACTACAACAACTTTTTTATTTTTAAAAAAGTAGGCATCACATGTTGAACAGTAGGAAATGCCCTTTCCGTAAAACTCCTTCTCTCCTTTCACATTAAGATGCTTATGGGTAGTTCCTGTGGCAAAGATTATGCCACGAGATTCAATCTCTCCCTTCTCTGTATCCAAAAGGAAAAGGCCCTTATCTTGCGTGATCTTTTTAATAGGATTCATATCCAAGATCTCTGTATATTCCTTTGCATGGTCCTTCATCTTCTGCATGAGTTCTTCACCCTTTATACCCTTAAAAGGTGGATAGTTCTCTATATACGGTGCCTCTGCTGCAAGTCCACCCACCACATTTTTATCAATAACAATGGGTAAAAGTCCTGACCTTTTTGCATAAATGGCGGCTGTTAGTCCTGCAGGGCCTGCCCCTACGATAGCAACATCCACACTCCTTTTTTCTTTTGCCTCTCCCATAGAAGATAATATAAGTTCCATCCTCTGCCTCCTTTTGTATGAGTTTTAATATTCTAAACGCCAATAGAGGTTTATCAAAAATCACACCTTAAACTATTATTTCCTTTTCGAGAGATACACACCCAATAAAATAAGCAAAAGGCCAATAAATGTCCCACCATACAGTCTTTCCTTTAAGAAAACAGAAATAAATAACAAAGACAAAAATGGTGAAAGGTATATAAGTTGCGCAATACCCTGCACATTTTCTGCAAGTTGTAGGGCAGAAAGCCATAAAAAGAAGGTAATACCCATCTCAAACATACCAATATATAAAGAGCCCAAAAGTCCTCTTATATCTGGCATATGTATCCCTCTTATGAACAAAACCAAAAAAAGCAAAGGTATGGCAAACAAAAATCCCTGAAATAGTTTTACCTCTGCATCCATTTTTATGTTTTTGTTAATATGCCAGTATAGAGCCCACACAATAGTGGATAAGAGTGCCAAAATTACACCCTTTTCATCATTCACAAAGAGTATATTGAAGTGTCCTTTAGTTGCAATAAAGATAACCCCCAAGAATCCAAGTATAAGGCCTATGATGCCGCTCATTGTGAGTTTTTCCTCACCAAAAACAGCCTCTATAAGTACTAAAACCACTGGCCATAGATAATTTATACAGAGGGCCTGCTGTGCCAAAAGTCTATTGTATGCCTCAAAAAGTAAAATATAATAAAGAAATGGATTTAAGATGCCTAACACCATAACCTTACCTTTAAAAACGACCCTTTTTCTCTTTATGATAATAATTAATCCATTTATCACAGATGCGAAGGATGCAGCGTAAAGCAACATCTCATAAGGACTTATATACTTTAAGGTGAGTTTAAAAAAAGTGGCAACTGTACTCCAAAAAAGTACAGAGAGTAATGCCAGGATATATGCCTTTTTTGCATCTGTCATGTTAAAATTCTATGTCATTTTTAAAGAATCCCGCAGGCTTGACTGCCCACAACAAATATTATAAAATTATTTAAACATAACAGGAGGGAACAGGTGAAAAGGGGTATAATTATATCATCTATGGGTGTAATGCTACTACTTGGAGGGTGTCAAATGCCCAATGTATCCAAGATGAGTGAGAAGATAAATGAGAAACTGGCAAAAATAGATGCGATGAACGAGAAGATAAATGAACTTGAAACGAAAACAGAAAAGATGCAGGATAAGATAGACGACCTTGAAAATAGGGTTTTGGTACTTGAGACAAAACTTGAAGAAAAGAGGTCATCTAATAATGAAGGAACGCAGGCCTCAAATAATAACCAAAGCAATAATAACACAAACAATCAAAACCCAAAAACCTCACATAAAGTGAGGAGAAAGATAAGATAAAAAGGAGGGATAGTATGAAAAAGGAACTGGCAGCCATACTAACAGTAGTAATAATAGGAGCAGTGCTAACCCTAACAGGGTGTAATGAAAGCGCTGTGGATACACCATCTGTATCCTGGCAAGTAACTCAAAACCAGGATGGCATCACATTCACATGGGATGCTATTCAGGATGCAGACGGGTACATAGTAAAATACAATGGCATTGAAGACACCATACAGGTAACAAGTTATACACTCGGAGAGCCAACAACAGAGGTTGAAATAGTGGCATACAAGGGAAGTGATGAATCAGACCCATGGACCCACAGTTTTGCAGCGGTCGAGACACAGAACCTTGATTGGTACACAAGGGCAGACACTGACCCCAGTCATCCAAGTGGACTTGGCTTTAACAATGACGGCAGTGTGGTTACAATATCCTATGCACAGGGAGACCATAATGCAATAGATTTCGTTGCAGATAATGACAATTCAATAACCGCTATCCAGGAACTTGATGGCAATGTAAATAAGTACAATGCTGTTGCCTTTAGTGCAACATACGATTACAATACAATGAATATGGCACCAGAAACAGGGTATACAACATACGAACAGGTAGTACAGCAGGGAACATTTGCACTATTAAAAGACACAGATGGACAAAAAAATGACAACGACATCTATGCAAAACTCTATGTAAAGGGCATTGATGGAACAAGATGGACTGTTGATGTCACTGTTCAGCCTATCGGCGGACTGAGATGGCTCGTAAAGTAATATATAGCAAGAAATCTATAGAGGCGGGGCAAAACCCCGCCTTTTTTATATAAAATGAGTGAAAGAAGCCGGGTTGTAATAAGGGGTTTTGAGGCAAGGTATTACGATGAACTATTAAACCTTTTAAGCCTTTGGCAGTATCCGCGGTTTATAAAGCATGTAATAGGCAATGAAACAGAAGTGCATGAAGGAGATAAGATAGCAGAATTAGGGGTTGGCAATGGAAGGAATGCCATTTTGTTTGCAAAGAGAGTAAAAGAGAAGGGCAGCGTTGTAGGTTTTGAGATTTCAATTGACATGATAGAAAAAGCCCAAAAGAAGACAAAAAACTTTTCCAATATAACAATATTAAGACACAATATCTTAGAACCATATCCAGAGCAATATGAAAATTTCTTTGACATTGCATTTATATCCTTTGTTTTTCATGGTCTTGAGGATTATGAGAAAGAGGAGATGTTAAAACACCTGAAAAAGATTTTAAAACCAGGGGGAAGGTTTTATATCCTTGACTATAATCAAATAGATTTAAAAAAGGCACCGTTTTATTACAGGTTCTTTATAAAAAAATTGGAGTGTCCACTTGCTTTTGAGTTTTTAAGTTATCCACTGGTAGATACATTAAAAAAGCATAATTTTGTTTTAAAAAACAGATACCTTCATTTTAAGGACCTTATTTCTTACTCTGAGTTTGTATACACCCTTGGATGAGACTGAATAAATTTGTACGAGATGCTCTCTGTGTATCACGAAGAAAGGCAGACACGCTAATAAAAGAAGGTAAAATCAAGGTAAATGGCAGGACTATTAGAGAGCCATTTTACAGGGCTAAAGAGGAAGATATTATAACTTACAGAGAAAAGGTACTTAAGAGGACAGAAAGCAAAGAGGTTTACATCTATTATAAGCCAAGGGGCGTTGTATCCACTCTATTTGACCCACATGCAGAAAAAACCGTTTTATCCGAACTTGACTTAAAAAAAGGCCTAAAATTTGCTGGAAGACTTGACAAGGAATCCTGTGGCCTTATGGTCATAACCAATGATGGAGACCTTATTCAAAAACTCACACACCCATCTTATGGAACAAAAAAGGGATATATAGTAAGGACAAAACGCCCACTCACCAATAGAGAAATATCAAGAATCTTAGAGGGCATAGAGGATAGCAAAGAGGTTTTAAAGGCAGACCGAGTAGAAAAGAGGGGTAAAAATCTTTATCTATTTGTGCTACATGAAGGGAAAAAGCGAGAAATAAGACGGATAATTAAACGGTTTAACAATGAGGTCTTAATGCTAAAAAGAATCTTTATAGGCAACTTCTTCCTACCAGAAGATATGAAACCAGGAGAAATAAGAAAAATACAATAAGTGCATACTACACCAAGGGAGAAAATTGAGGGAACAATGGAATTTCGTGTAGATTATTTTTGAGGAATCCCGGCATCTTGCAAAATTCAACCTTTTGCATTATAATATAAACGGGAGGTACACAATGAAAAAACTCTTTTACATGATGATGCTGCCTGCTATACTTTTAGGGGCACAGAGAAAGGTTTTAATAGAGGTCTATACTGCAACATGGTGCCATTATTGTCCGTATTCATCCTATGCCCTTGACACACTTGAGATGAATTATGGAGACTCCATTGTAGTCATAAAGTACCACTCATCAAGTAGTGATCCATTTTATACGCAGTACGCTGCACAGAGGGCAAACTATTACCCAGATTTTTCAGGATATCCTACTGCATACTTTGATGGCGTAAGTCGTGTTGAAGGTGGATGGGATGGTGTTTATTCAGATTACGAAAATGCCTTTCTTACAAGAATAGACAGCACATCCCCTGCAAGTATTCAATTGGGTATTAATTACAATTCCAACCTGAGAGAAGGAAAGGCCATAATCAATATTCATAGTGAGACAAAACTTCCGGACCATACCTATTTAAGATGTGCAATCGTAGAAGATTCTATATTCTATTCATGGCAGACAAGGAATGTATTGAGGTATGTATTACGCAAAATGCTTCCAGACGCACAGGGTATTCCCCTCTCCCTTGCAAGTGGTGAAACCTATCAAGATACAGTGGATTTTAATATTGATACCTCATGGATAGAACCTTATGTTTACTTTGTGGCATTTTTGCAGGATGATAGTACAAGGGAAGTCCTTCAGGCAAATATGATAAGGATACCTGTGGACTATGGTAAATTGGTCTTACTTGAGAGTAGGTTCTCTGATTCCATTGGGAACAACAACGAAAGGCTTGAGCCAGGTGATTCTGGCATTTTCTACTTTACCATCACAGATGTAAAACCCTATCAAACAGCACATGGCGTAGATATAAACATTCAAAGCGATGACCCATATATTAGCATAGAAACCCCTTCTATACATTATGATTCTATCACAGTTTCTGATACAGTTACATTTTCTACAAAAGTGCAGTGCACAGGAGGAGATACCCGTTTTATTAATCTCTTTTTTGAAATGACCTCTGATAGTGGAAAGTTCTACTCCATGGATACGCTACACATTAAAGTAGGTTTTGATAGTTTGCTTGTATGGGATGGGACACAGGTGAAAAACCTGAGGAACTATGTATTGCCATATCTTGATTCACTTGGAATTCATTATGACTTTCAATCACAGATTGATAGTGGATTGCCAAGATTGCAAAATGCTTACAAGTACCTTATGTACTATTCTGGAAACACAAGCCCTGATTCTGAGACCATACAACTTCTTAAGGATTTTATGGACATGAATGTAAATACCTTTATAACAGGACAGAATATTGCAAGTGCATCGGATAGTACATTCCTCTCATCCTATCTCAAGGTAAGGTATTTGTACGATACAACAACTGACCTTCTGGTCAAAGGTACAGGTAATCTTTTCAATCCAGAGGATACGGTATTTCTTACAGGCTCAGGGAGTGCAATGAACCAATCTTCAAAGGATGTTATAGAACCCCTGCAGGATGCAATACCCGTATTTTACTATAGGCAGTTTAATCAATCCGACACAGATACAACAGCGGCAGTGGCATACGATGATGGTGCAAAAAAGGTGGTATTTTTTGCATTTGGATATGAAGGGATGGGAACGCTTAAGACCGGCAAAAAAGAGGTCCTAAGAAGGGTGTTGAACTATCTTGGCTATTCTATAAGCAGCATAGAAGAGGAAAAAGGCAATGGAAATGATTTTTATCCAAAAACCATACTGTCCACAACAATGAAACTCTCTGTGCCATTTAAAGACAATACTGTATGCAACATATATAATCTGCAAGGTAGATTGCTATTAAAGAAAAGGGTAGAAAACGGCTTCCTTACCTTACCCGAGCATATTAAAAACGGCGTATACTTTATAGAGGCAAGGAACAAAAATCCAAGGAGAATAAAGGTATTACTTTATAAATGACACAGTTTATAAAGGATACAGAACTCAGGTTTCCTCATGTGATGCTTGTTTCCGCATCAGCAGGCGCTGGTAAGACATACCTCTTATCTCTCAGGTTTGTGCAGTTTCTCTTAAGTGATGCCATAGAAAAATCTCACATAGAGAATATCTTTGCCACCACCTTTACCAACAACGCAGCCTTTGAGATGAAGAAAAGGGTCCTTTTATGGCTTAAAAAAATCGCACTCTCAAAACTTTCAGAAAGCGATAAGGAGAATATAAAATATACCTTCTCTTCTTATAATAACTTAGAACAAAAGGCAAAAAAAGTCATCTGGGAGATTTTAGACAATTACCACAGTTTTAATGTATCCACTATTGACGCATTTATGACCCGTATAGCAAAGGCATCAGCCATGGAACTTGGACTTTCCCCTGATTTTGATATCTTTATGGAGAAAGATGCAATAATTGATGAATCTGTCAGGATTTTTATCAGCAGTCTCACAGAGGATCAAATTGGACAACTCATCAAAGAGATGCAAAAGATTGATTCTGATAAGATAGACTTTTATCTTGTAGATACCTTAAAAAAAGAAGCAAAACGCTTTTTATATGCAATGGAGCAGAGTAATAAAGATATCATCTCTTCCGAGGATATAAAGCGTATTGAAGAGGAAAAAGACGCGCTTTTTGATGAGTTAAGAAACCTTTACATGACATATACTGGATTTAATATTGATGAACTTGAAAAGGATGTAAGGGATTTTAATACAAAGGGAAAATTCGGCGCAAATGACATTCGCAAAAATTCGTCTAAGGAGATAGATCGTGAAATCATAAAAAAACGAGGGATGCTCATAGAGAAGTTAAAAATCCTCAAAAGCCACTTACTCTCTGAATTCTCCTATAAGATCAATAATCTAATAGATAAAAGGATACATGCGCAGGGAAAGATACATATAGGAGAGATAACAGCAAAACTCCATAGTTTTCTAAAAGAGGGCATGATACCTGGTATTTACTTCTCCCTTGGTGAGAGGTTCTATCACTTCATGATTGATGAGTTTCAGGATACCAACCCCATCCAGTGGGATATTTTAAAACTCCTTGTGGATGAAGCGCTTTCAAAGGGTGGCTCACTTTTTATAGTGGGAGACATTAAACAAGCCATTTATGGATTTAGAGGGTCAGATTACAGGGTTATGAAGGAGTTGATAGATGAACTTGACAATAATAGAGATCCTGTATCTTTTCCTCAAATTCCAAAGAAACAATTTTATTTTAAAAACCTTGAGGAAAACCATAGGTCAGATGAGCACATCATAGAGTATGTGGACAATGTGTTTAAAGAAAAACTCATTGACATTGCAACAGAATACGATGACCCAACTCGTCTTACAAAATATGTTCAACACCCCATAAAAGGGCATATAGGAAAGGGTTATGTGAAGACAACCCTTATTTTTCAAGAAGAACTAAAAGAAGAGATATTAAGCATCATAGAAGATGCAAGGTCTCGTGGGTTTTCATACAATGACATAGGTATAATAACAGAAAGGAACGACACTGTGTTGGAAATATCTGGCTATCTCACAGAGGAACATATTCCTGTTATATCAGAAAGTGGAACAGATATAAGAAGAAGAAAGATAATAAAAGAGATACTGTATCTTTTGAAGTTCCTTGACTCACCCATAGATGACTTCTCCTTTGCCATGTTTATAGCAGGAGACATAGCAAAGGCCGTAGGCATCAAAGATATAATAGAACTCCTTGTGGCATTTAAAGAAGAAGGCATGGACGTACCACTCTATGTGTATTTTAAAGCAAAAAGGCCAAATGAATGGAAAAGGTTCTTTGACCCCTTGTTTACCCAGGTGGGATACCTTTCAACCTACGACCTATTGCTGAGCATTATAAACATATTCAAAGTCTTTGAACATTTTGAAGATGAGACCGAGGCTATTTTAAAACTCCTTGATATTGCATTGGAAAAAGAGGAACAAGAAGGAAGCATAAAGCATCTCATTGAACTCTTAGAAAGAGAAGGAGAAATGGATATATTCCAGATGGATACCACATTTTTGAAAAATGGCGTCCATTTAATGACTATCCACAAGGCAAAAGGACTTGAATTTGATGTGGTTATAAATGTCATTACAAAAAAAATAGGCCCACAACAAGGAAAACATAATGATCTTATCTCATACAATACCCCTTATGGCACTGTTTTTATGAAAATTTCAAAAGACGAGAGACAAAACTCAACCCCTTTAGAAAGGGCTTATGATGACTACTGGGGCAGAAAAACCGTAGAAGGCCTTAATATGCAATATGTTGCAATGACACGTCCTATCCATGAATTATACAATCTTGTTTTATTGAAAAGTAAAAGAAAAAATCAAGTAGGACCTGTATTAGAGATAGATGAGGATGAGATAGGCAATAAAATAGAGAAAAAGGCAAGCAATATAGAGACCCCAGAGATTATGAGAATAGAGGATCTTGCTTATACCCCCAAAAGAGGACATCAATACATTGCATGGACGCAAAGTAGAGTGAATGATACAAAAAGAGGTGATTTTTATCACATGGTTATGAGTGAGATACACACAAAAAGTGATCTGGAACATTTAGATAAGATAATAGAAAAATACATGACAATATCAGGGTTTTTTGAAGACGGCATCAAGGAGAAGATTGAATACATAGTTAAACAATCTCCACTTGCCCCATATTTTACAGAAAAAGAAGGAAGGGTAATTAAAAACGAGGTGAGTTTCATAGACAAAAACGGTCATATACTGAGAATGGACAGGGTGGTAATAGACAAAAACGATGTTTTTGTCATTGATTATAAGACAGGCAAGATGCAGGAGGATTTATATAAAGCACAGATTGAACAATATATGCATGTGCTAAAAGGGATATACAATGACAAAGAAATAAAGGGCATACTATTTGACATAGACACGGGAGAATATGATGAATACAGCATCTAAGGGTATACTCATACCACAGGGCTATCCCATAATAGACGAGGTTGTAAGCATCATAGAAGAACTAAACAACCCAGAGCACATCACGGTTTTAACCCCTACAAAGAGAAGCATGCTATACTTAGCCAAAAAAATAGCAGCAAAATCAGAAACACCACAAATATCGCCGAAGATGTTTTCCATTGAGGATTTTGTAAACTACATGTATGAAAAATACACCCCATCGCCACTTCCACTTATAACACCCCTTGATGCAGTATTTTTTATAGAAGAGGCTAACAAAAGCGTAGGACTTTTAAATAATCCTCAACTTGATAACCTCTTACCATGGGCATTTAAACTCTTTTCAGACTTTGAAGAACTATACATAGAAGGCATCCCACAAGAAAAACTATCACAAATAGATACATTAATAAGTGAAGAAGGATTTCCAGAATATATAAGGGATAAAATATCCAGGGTATCTAAGCTCTATAAGGCGTTTTACGAGAAGGCGTCAAAACAATTTTCAACAAGATCAACAAGATACATAGAAGTATCCAGACTCCCAAAAGAAGTATTCAAAGATGTCTATATAATCTTTGGCTTTTATGCCCTAACAAAAGCAGAAAAGGACATATTTAAAAAGATTATACAGAATGCAAAGACCTTTGTTATTGCCCACAAAGATGAAAGGACAAAAGAATACATGAACACCTTTGGCATTGAATATGAAGAGAAAAAATACGAGACGAAAAAACCATCATACCGCATCTTCAAGGCAGCACAATTCCATGATGAGGTCTTTGCACTCCGTAAATTGATAAAGGAAAAGAAGGCACATACCATAGAAAATGTTATAGTACTTCCAAACCAGGCACACCTATTTGCCGTTATCAATAACATAGATGTAAAAGATAAGAACATATCATTGGGCTATCCACTTATAAGAACCCCTTTATTTTCCCTCCTCTCCTTCATTGAGAAACTATTTATTGATAGAGTGGGCGATAAATACCTTAAAACCTCTTATCTAAATGTCATACTTCACCCGTATATCAAAAACACAAGATTTAAGAAGAGCGCTGTTGTGACAAGAATACTGATGCATACCATAGAAGAAGAACTTAAAAGAATGCCCACTTTCTACATATCCTTAAAAGATGTAGAAAATATGGATATCATTCAAAAGGCTATAAAAAAGGCGAGGTTTGAAGAGAACATTGAGCCATCAAGTTTGCTTGAGCATTTAAAGAATATACATAACATTGTTATAAATGCATTTTTGAATATAGAAAATATTGGTGATTTTATAGATAAAACCCTTGCGTTATTTGATTTTGTCTCTACTCGCACAACAGCCAATTTACACCCCTATGGAGGGCCCTTCATTGAAACCGCCATAAGGTCCATCTCCAATATAAAAGACTCTCTTTTGACAAAAAGAAGATTAAATGAGACAAGGTCTTATTTTAACCTCTTAAAAAACTATGTAAAAACACAAAGGGTACCGTTTAAAGGTACGCCACTTTCTGGCCTTCAAATACTCGGCTTCCTTGAAACAAGAAACCTAAGTCCAAAGAGGGTATTCTTTCTTGATGTAAACGAAGGCATTATTCCAGATGTAAAAAAGGAGGATACCATACTGTCGGACACTTTAAGAAGATATTTAAATCTTTCCACAGCAAATGACAGAGAGAAAATAACCCGTTATTACTTTTTCAATCTCATAAAGGGTGCAGATGAGGTATATCTATTCTATACAAAGAAAGACAAAGAGCCATCAAGGTACATAGAGATGTTAAAATGGGAAGAGGAGGAAAAGGCAAAAAAGATAGATGTTTTAACAGAAAAGGAGATCGTATTCCCTGTGAGTTTTTCCTATCAAGAGCCACAGGCCATCCAAAAAACACCCGATATAATAAACAAATTACAAGACCTTACATTCTCCCCCACCCTTCTTGATACATACCTTCGCTGTCCACTTATGTTTTACTTTAAATACCTTGTTTTTCCATCTGAGAAAGAAGATGAAAAAAGAACAAAGAGCAACCTTGATATAGGCACAATATTACACAATGTGCTATACGACTATTTTAAAAAATGGAGAGGCAAAAACCTTATAATAAGAGATTTAGAAAAAGAACAGCAGGAAATACACGCCATTTTGGACAAGCATTTTGGTGAGGCAACAAGCAACGAACTCTTAATACAGAAAATACAGGTAAAACATGCATTGGATAGTTTATTGGATAAGCATACGAGAGAACTTAAGGGCATAAAGATTTTAGAACTTGAAAAGACCTATAAATATAACTTCAGGTTAAATGACCAAAGGGTAGTAAAACTAAAAGGAAAAATAGATAGGGTACATGAAAAAGATGGTAAGATATATATCATTGATTATAAATCAGGAAGCATTAGTAATGTCCCAGACAAAAAGAAAGAACCTACATGGGAAAATAGGGATAATTGGCACAATATAATAAAATCTTTTCAATTACCCATATACACAATACTGTACCATGAAAACACCAAAACGCCTTATGATGTTATCATAGCACAACTATGGTCTATGAGATATATAAAAAAGGAAAAGGACTATAAAAAAGAATTTGATATGAGTGATAAGAAGGAATCTTACATAAATGCTCTACAGGACATTATATCAGAAATCCTTGACCCAGAGGAGCCATTCAGTCCCATAAAGGATAGAAAAGAAATAAATAACACTTGCGTATTTTGTCCATATAAAAGCCTATGTGATAGACTATGGGCTAAAAAAAGATATTAATTATCTAAAAAATCCCAGAAAACCAAAAATAATACCAATTAAACCAGATAAGACAAGTGAGAGCATTGGATGCCAATTGAAAACAAAAACCGTTATAAGAACAAATCCTGTAATTAAAAGGAGCATGGCACGAGAGAGCAAACTATGCAAACTTGATATACTTCCCAAAAATACAGAATAAAGTGCCAGAAGTAAAAGCCCCAAAACAGCACCCTTAAGCCCTAAAAGAAGGTATCTTACGAGTTTTGTATTTATATACTCCCTAAGAGCAAGAGATATAAGGATAATTAAAATAAAAGGCGGTAATATTACACCCAATGTGGCAGCCAATGAGCCCAAAACACCTGCTTTTTTAAACCCTATGTACGTGGCAGCATTCACAGCCACAGGCCCTGGTGTTGAACCTGCTATGGCAACAAGGTCATTAAATTCCAAAGGAGAGAGCCAGTGGGAGTTATCCACAACCTCCCTTTGAATAATAGGGAGTATTGCCCACCCCCCACCAAAACCCACAATACCAATCTTAAAAAACTTGAAAAACAGTTCAAACAAGAGTGCAATCTTCATATAAAGATTGTAAAACCTATGTTATGGAAAGCAAAGTCATA